>PUNB01000139.1 GCA_003552565.1 Lentisphaerota bacterium | reverse complement strand
GCGGAATCAAGCCGTCATTGGCCAAAGCGCAGTATGCCTGGACGATTTGCAGGGGCGTGGTCAGGATGGCGTGGCCGATGGAGATACGGCTGAGGGTTAAGCCGTCCCAGCCGGACAGCGGATGAAAAATTCCCGGCGCTTCATGGGGCAGCTCGATGCCGGTGGGACGGCCGAAGCCGAAACGATGGAGGGTTTGATACATCCTCTTTTCTCCGACATCGATAGCGATTTTAGCGGTGCCGATATTGCTGGATTTTTTTATTATATCCCAGACCGGCATGATTCCATGGCTGTATCCGGCATCCCGCAGGGGATACCCGCGGTAATACCACATACCTTGTTCACAGTCGTATTCATCATCCAAGGAGACGATGTTGAAATCGAGAGCGCCGGCGATTGAGATTCCCTTCATGATCGAACCGGGCTCAAAGCCGTCGCTGACGATACGATTGCGCCATTGTTCAGGAGTAATGTTAAAGCGATTGTTGGGATCAAAGTTCGGCCATTGCACCATGGCCATGACGGCGCCGGTCCGGGGATGCGCCATAACTGCGTAAGCGGCCCGAGGGCGGTGCTTTTCAACCATCTTCATTAACTTTTCTTCAACAATACTCTGTATTGGTTCATGAATGGTCAGGTACACCCGGGAGCCGTCCATCCCCCGAGGGGGGCGGAAGCCGTTTGACAGCCTCACGCCCAGGCGGTCCCGTTCGTAGAGACCGCGGTCGGAAGTGGCGGTCAGTTCCCGATCCATCGTTTTCTCGACCCCGGCGGCGCCTTTTTCACGGTCGTCCAGAAAGCCGACAATGTTGGCGAAAAGGTTGTCTTTAGGATAATACCTTCTAGTTGTGGGAACAAGCCGGAGACCGGGAATTCCCAAGGAGGCGATTTCTTCCGATTTTTCCCGGGAAATCCCGCGGGCCGCCACAACCTCTATTCGGCTTGAATCTGTGAAACGACGATAAAGCGTGTTAAAGTCGACCGGCAGGATATCGGACAGTTCCCTGGCCAGCTTCTCCGGGGAGCGATTGCGGAAGCGCCGCGGTTCAGCCAGGACATCATATTCAGCTCGGTTGGCGGCCAGAAGATTGCCGCTGACATCAAAAATCTCGCCTCTTTCACCTCGGTGGGTGCTGGCGCTGGTGTATTTCTCTCTGGCTTTTGTGAGCAATTCTTCATGCCGGGTGATCTGGAGGTTGTAAATATGCGCTCCCAATGCAATGAATCCGACACAGAATAATGAGCCGATTACCGCTATGCGAATTATGAATATGCTTCTTTGCATGAAATTTTCGATTCCTTCGTCAAATTAAGTGGGCCGCTTGTTTCATTCACATTCAGGGATGATGCGTTGCTGTTACCCACAAAATCTAAGAAAAAACTATTAGTAACCCATTGGTTTTGAGAAAGAGCCAATTTTTTTATATTTATTCGGTCAGCGCCAGGAGGTTGTCTTCTGTTTGACTTGACTGTCCGCTCGCGGAGACATCCCGCAGGGTGATACGGCGGGTCTGGCCTACCGTCGGCGGCCGCAGTTCCAGGTTGAACTGGGCTACGCGTTCAAGTATTTTTTGGCGGCTGGTCTGGGTTTCTCTTTCTATGCGCAGGTTGGCCAGCTGCCGCTGTGTGTTTTCCTGCTGGGCTTCCAGGCGGCTTATTTCTCTGTGAAGCCGTTCAGTAGCGCTCTGCAGCCAGATATAGGATAAACCGGCGAACATGACGATAACACAGGGCAAAATGATTTTCCATAAAGCGCCTCTGTGAATAGTGGTTTCATAAGATTGTGCTTCCGGGCTGTAGGCTCTGCGAGGGTAGGCGATGGCAGTATTCATGATGATTTACTCCTTAACTGGAATTTTTTCAACGACGCGCAGGCGTGATGGCGCCGAACGTCTGTTTTCTTCGATTTCTGTAGGCTCGGGGCGCAGGGGGCGCTTGGTTAAAATTTTCACAATTGCTTTTTTCTCGCACCTGCATTCCGGGAAGTCGGGCGGACATATACACTCGCGGGCCGCCTCGCGGAAAAAATTTTTAACGATTCTGTCTTCCAAGGAATGGAAGGATATTGCCGCCAGCCGCCCTCCTGTACGCAGGTTTTCAAGGGCGACTCTTAGTCCTTCTTCGATTTCGTGTAACTCATCGTTGACAGCGACGCGCAACGCCTGAAAGCAGCGTGTCGGCGCCGGCGGTCCTTCGGAACCGCGACCCCGTTTTTTGGCGGCGTATTTATCGGCCAGCTCCGCCAGTTCCAATGTGTGGGACCAAGGCTGATAACGGCGGCGTTCAACAACCGCGCGCGCCATTTGGCGGGCTCTGGGTTCTTCGCCGTATTGGCGGAAAATACGGCATAATTCTTCTTCGCTGTATTGGTTCAGAATCATTGCGGCGGTTACGGTTTGACTTTGATTCATCCGCATATCCAGCGGCCCGTTTCGCCGGTAGGAAAAACCACGCTCAGGCTGGTCAAGCTGCGGGGAAGAACAGCCGAAGTCGAATAGAATGGTGTCCGCTGCTTGCATCTGATGTTCCCGCATGATGTTCCCCAGTTCGCTGAATTTACCTTGCGCCAGAATGACCCGGGTTCCGAAGGGTTTCAGTCTTTCTCGAGCGATCTCAAGTGCTTCAACATCACGGTCAATACCCAGTAAAATCGAGTCAGCGGCGCTGTTCAGAAGAGCTTCCGCATGGCCGCCGAGGCCGACGGTGGCATCGACGATCAAAGAGTTTTTCGGCGGTCTCAGTAAACCTGTCACCTGCTCCGCCATTACCGGCTGATGGCTTGAGATTATTTTCCGGCCGCTCATTTCAGTGTCTGCTTCAATACATCGTTGATGTCATCCGGACGTTCCTGCAGAGCCTGCAGCACATCCAGCCCGGTTTCGCTGTCAACTTGCTTGTCCCGCCAAATATCCGGGTTCCATATCTGTATCGTTGTCACTGCTCCCAGAAGCAGAACCCGCTCCTGCAGCTGCGCGTGTTCCATAAGTTTTTTGTTTAAGGCGAATCGTCCTTGTTTATCGCAGAGGCATTCCTGGGCCATGGAGCCGATACTGGCCATGGCCACCGCCGCCTGGTTGTCGGCAAAGGAAATTTTTCGCAGTTTATTCACCAGCTCCCGGAATGTGTCGGCCGGCACCAACTGCAGGGAGTTTTCGCGGCCCGGCATGAGAAAAAAATGATTTTCCGCGTCTTCGCCTTTGCGCCATTGACTTGGCAGAGCGATACGTCGCTGGCTGTCCACGGTGACTTCGTGTTCACCGAGGAAAAGTCCCTGCATAGCCTGTTTTTCAGCGCTCATTTTCAGCAAAAATCGCCTTTTTTCTCCTAACTCAACCTATCTGCCCCTAAAAATACCATGGGTTGGGGAAGAATGCAAATCGTTTTTGAAGAAAAAAGTGACTTTTTTTCGAGCCAAGCTCAAAATTGGTGAAAAAAATGGGACAAATGACGAAAAAATGCGGTGTGCGGGGGACGAAGTGTGGGGACGAAGTGGGGGAGACGAAGTGTGGGGACGAAGTGGGGGAGACGAAGTGTAGGGACGAAGTGGGGGAGACGAAGTGTAAGCGGAAAAAGTGTGTGGATTTTCAGGGATTGGGGTGTACGAGCAGGTGTAAGATTAAGTGGATACCGTTCCGATGCCTGTTTTGCATCTTTATTTACTCGTAGAAACTGTTGATCTATTGAACATTAAATCGGTGGAATGTTTCAGACTGTCTTCTTTGGCGGTTGGTACTATGTCGCAAGTCGCTGGTCGCTAGTCACAAAATTAACCGAAACCGGCAAACTGGCATCATGAATTGTATCGGCTTGTGTGAGACTCGGTTAGTCGTTCATCGTGCTTCGTTCGTCGTTATTGGCGGTTGACGATAACGGCGACGAGAACGGATCACGATTGAGCCGACTTATGTGAGACTGCGTGGTTTCAGGTTTCAGTGTTCAGGGTGTACTTTCCTGACACCAGAAACCATTCAATAAGTCTCCCTCTCGGAGTATGTGGCCTATCGCGCCGGCGGTCGGGCTTGTATGAAATACAATTTTGAAGTGGAACTGGGTGGTCTGGGCGAAACCCAACACTCAGAATTCAAGATTCGATATTCATTATTTTGGGGCGGGCTTGCGCGAGCCATCGGTTTTAACAGTACTCTGAAATCAGATTTAGCATCACCTAGAGGAGGCGGTCAATTGTTCATAGGAATCGGCATTGACTACTTTGTCCATCCAGTTTTCGTCCCGGAATATTGAGGCGATAGAGGCCAGTCTTCGCAGGTGTTCTTCGGCGCTTTCTTCCGGGGTGCCGAGAAGCAGTATAAGGGCTTGAGGCGGTTCGTTTTCTCCTTCCTGGGAAGCTGTTGTTTCAATAAAACCTTCCGGCCTGGTGCCAAGCAGAACTGTGGGCGCCGCCGGGGGAGCGGCTTTGTGGGAGTGCAGCATGACGCAGTTGGGAACGATACGCAGAGAGGCATCGCGGGCCATTAACTGTAAATCATCAAGCAGTTTTTTTCTGATATTGGCGTGTTCTGCGGCTGGATACAATTCCGTCACCATTTTCTTGACCGCGTCATCCACTGTTTGTTCATCCATTTTCAGGAAAACTTTTTCCGCGGGGAGCATGGCTTTGAAGTTGGCTAACGGATCATGACCCTGAGGAGTCGGTTCTTTTTCCCATTTTAATTCGGGTGGATGGATGATCAGTCCCGGGTCATCTCCCAGTATCTTCTTGATCTGATTCGGGATTCTGCTATGCACGGGCACCCAGGCAAGCTGGCCGTAACGCGGCAGGAAAACGGCTGTCAGGTCGGTTGATTGATGGATTTCGCGGATTTTCGACGGCAGGCGGCTGAAATCTATTATCGACTCGGTTTGCACGTGCGCCGCTTTGGGGTCGAAGTAACTTCTTCTAATCATTGCTTGCAAGGTGGCTTTTTCAGCGATTATATGCAAGTTTCCGCCTATCTGATTCAGCATTCTCATGAGAGCGCTCCAGGCATCGGCAAAGCCCGCCTGCCTTTCGATCAGCGGCGGCACGGCGACCGTCATTCGACGGCAGAGGTTCAGCGGGCAGGGGTTGACAAAACGGAAAGCCAGGTGTCTTCCTTCTTCGATCAGGCGGCTGGGCACATGCTCATATTCGCTCGGCAGGGAAAGGTCTTCATCCATCACCAAGGTTGATATACGTAAATCCCGCGAGGCGCCGATTAGTTCTTCCAGCATATTGTCCGACACTCGCACCACGGAGTTAACCGGAGTCTCCGCTTCCATCGCCTGCAGTGTGGCGTTGGCCAGCAGCTTTTCAGCGTTGGCCACATCTTTTTCCGGCGCATCATTTTCCGCCACCATCATAGCGGGGTAAAGAGCCTCCCCGGAATGCGGTTCCCGAAGCATCATGGCTAGGGACATCAACGGTTCAATCTGTTGTTCATTGTTGACTGGAATCATGATTCTTTCGGGGGCCCCGGAACTGTCAAGTGTCCGTTCGCCCGCCTGCAGAGCCAGCCGCCGCCCGTAACGTTCCGTGACCCAGGGGCCCAGCAGACACGTGGCGAGAATCATCAGGATGGCGCCGTTGAGAATGTCTTCCGCGAAAATCCCCAGTCGGACTCCGACCATCACCGCCGCCAAAGTGGCCGCCGCCTGATTAACGCTCAATCCATAAAGCACGCCAGTTTCTTCGCGGCTGAACCCCAGCGCCTTGCCGCTGATCAGCGCCGCCGCCAGCTTGGTTATGTATCCCCCCGCCACCATGTAGGCCATTACTAACCAGACCTTGCCGGACTGCATCAATAGTTCGATATCCACCCGCATGCCCACTGAAAGCAGAAAGAAGGGGATAAACAGGATATCACCGACAAAGCGCAGGCGGATCATCAAACGGCTGCGCTCGGGAATCAGCATGTTGAGAGTGAGTCCGGCGAGGAAAGTGCCGATTATCGGTTCCAGTCCGGCCAGTGGAGCAAGGACCGCGCATCCCAGAGCGAAGGTCAGGACGTAAAGGAAGCCGGTAACCCCCTCGACGTTGCCGACCCGGCGGAAAAACCAGCGGCTGAGCCTGGGGGCAAGCCAGACTATAAGGCCGGTGTAAAGAGCGAAAAGCGTCCCCTGGCGGATCCAGAAAAAAGCGGTCAATCCATCGCCTCGGCTGGATTCGGCGATAACCGCCAGCACCAGCAGGGCCAACGTATCCGTTAGAACCGTGCCGCCGGCGGCGGCGGTGGCGACTCGTTCTTTGACCAGCCCCAAACGCTGCAGAATAGGGTAGGGAACCAAGGTGTGAGAAGCGAACATGCTGGCCAGCAGAATCGATGCCGGCCAGGAGAGACCGATAATATAATGCGCCCCCACGGCGCCGAGTGTTTGAGGAATTAGAAATGTGGTCAGGCCGAAGACGATACTGTTGTGACGTTCCTGTAAAAAGCGGTGCATGTCTATTTCCAGCCCCACCAGAAACATCAGATACAGCAGTCCGATGGAGCCCAAAGGCGGTATCAGACTGTCTTCCGGGATTAAGTTGACGGCATGCGGTCCTAGAACGATACCGGCGACTATCAGCCCGATCAATCCCGGAATTTTCAGTTTTTCAAATATCAGCGGCGCCGTCAGCACAGTCAGCAGAGCGATGACGAAAACCACTGACGGATCCTGCAGACTGAAACCGTGCGCCTCCGCCTTTGCTAAAGGCAGGTTGGCAAATTCGAAAACAAAAGCGAAAGAAAAGCTATGAACAAAGGCCATATACACATTCCAAACAGACTTATGAAACAGCTGAAGTTATTGTGAAATCATTAGCAATATATCCGTTTTTGATTAGATTGCAATGCGCGTTTTTCTGTCAAGGTAATCCGTCAGTCATAGGTGCAGCACTTGAAAACAACCAGTCGGAAAACGAGAACGGCGGACGATTCGAGCGACTCGCTGCCCGTTCTCGTCAACAGACACGAATTGCCTGCTTTTCATTGACGCAATACTTGCCAAGCCCGCGGGAACAGCTCCCTCGCGCTTTGTAACAGAAAATTCAGGTTTGCAAAGATTAACACTTGGAATTGCTTATGGATCAGATATATCAATTGCAGTCCCCGGTGCAATATTACGCCTGGGGCGGGCGACGGGAGGAAGAGAGCAGCTCTAAGCCTTACATCGCTGATTTACTGGGATTGGAGGCACCCGTCGGAAGGCCATTCGCCGAACTATGGATAGGCGCTCATCCCAAAGGTCCCAGCGAGGTGATACTCGCTCCCGATCAGTGTTGCCGGCTGGATGAGCTGATATCGGACGACCCGGAATTTTGGCTCGGCTCGAGGCTGACCGCCAAGGGATTTCGAAGTCTGCCTTTCTTACTCAAGATTCTCGATAGCGCCGAGCCGCTTTCGATTCAGGCTCATCCGGATCGCCAATTGGCGGCGGTCCTGCATGAACGGGATCCGAATAATTATCCAGACGCCAATCATAAACCCGAAATCGCGATCGCTCTGGAGCCTGGGCTGGAGGCATTCTGTCGATTTAGAGAAGTGAAGGAAATCTTCGGTGATCTTCGCCGTTTGCCGCGGCTGGCCGAATTCCTCCCCGCTCCGGAAGGTTCGGCATCCCGCCAAGAATGGCTGCGCCAGGCTTATCAGCGATTGCTTACGGCTGAACCGACGTTTATGGAGCGACTGCTGCGTGGAGTGGCTGAGGACTTGCCGCCAGCAGAGGTGCGGAAT
>PUNB01000138.1 GCA_003552565.1 Lentisphaerota bacterium | reverse complement strand
TAAAAAAGCCCGTTCCCTTGCAAACACACCTTAATGCCCGCGAGGACGCGGGCGCTCCAGATGTATTGCCCGTAACCAAGTCTCACCCTCGGGGTATCAGGCGCATCGCGCCGACGGTTAAGATGGTGGCCGGAGCTTCCAGCTCCGGATTGTCCGGCGTGCATCGCGCCGGCGGTCGGGCTTGTATGAGACTTCACGCTTACCCCGGAGCCGCTTGACTCCGGCTATATCCTGTTGTATCCGCCGGGCCAGAGCTTCCTTGTCTGGAAATTTCCTGCCGGAGCGAATAAACTCAAGAAACCGCACTTCCATTTCCCGCCCGTAAAGATTTTCTTCACAGTTAAACAAATGGCACTCAAGCCTTTGTTCAGCTTCTGAAGTATTGTCCACGGTCGGTGCGGTGCCGGTATAGGCGATTCCGTAATAAGCCCGGCGACAGTCCATCGAGAGGTTGGTATCCGACTCCGCCTGCACGGCATACACCCCGTGCGGCGGCAGCGGCAGACCGTTGGGGCGTAAGTTGGCGGTGGGACAATTTAATTCCTCGGCGCCGATTCCTTTTCCTCTGATCACACTTGCTCGAACCGCATAAGGCCGCCCCAGCATGCGGCAGGCGGCCGCCAGATAGCCCGTTTGAATCTTATCTCTGATTCTTGTACTGCTAATAGGTTTTCCCCGCCAGTAACAGGTGACAACTGTCCGTACCAAGAAATCGTATTCCTCCCCCAACCGTCGCAATAAGTGTGTATCGCCGGCTCCACGCGCGCCGAAGCGCCAGCCTTCACCCACGCAGATTGCCGCCAGCGCACCTTTGTCGTCAACTGGGAAGTAAGCACGGAAGAAATCCATCGGACTCATCCGGGCCACTTCCTGAGTAAAATTCACCACCACCGTCGCCTCCACTCCGCAATGGCTGAACAATTCCAGCTGCTGGTCGCGCGTGCTCAACGGCGGCGGCGCTCCTTCATCGGAAAAGACTGACCGGGGATGGGGAGCGAAGGTCATGACCACTGGTGTTGCGTTTGCCCGGGCTGCAGCATCCAGCAGGCTGTCGAGGATTTTCTGATGTCCGCGATGCACTCCGTCAAACACCCCGCAGGCCACCGCCACCCGCCCCGAGGGGAAACGCGGGCTCTCAAGCAGTTCATGCAAAGAAGAAGCCAAGATCATCAAACCAGCTCGTCAAGTACCCGCGCAAGAGGTATAACCGCCTGCGCCAGATTCTCTCTTTCCCATTGTTTAACAGTCGTCATATCGACCGCGTTCTCCACCGAGAAGGGTCCGCTCCGGTGGCGGCGCAGCTGATATACATGCGCGCCGCATCCCAAGGTTCTGCCGAGATCAGCACAGAGAGTCCGCACAAAAGTGCCTTTCGAACAATGCAGATAAAAGCAGACATCCGGCGGGTCGATTTTTTCGATCCGGAAATCATGCACGGTAATCATCCGGCTTGACCGCTCCACCTGTTTTCCCTTTCGGGCCAGCTCATAAAGTTTTTTGCCCCCCACTTTCACCGCCGAAACCATCGGCGGCACCTGTTCCTGCTCACCAATGAACTCGGAAAACCGCTGATACAGGTTCTCCTCAGTCACCCCGTCAATGGATTTTTCAGAGGTTATCTGTCCGGCTCTGTCTTCAGTATCGGTCTCCACCCCCAGACGCATCACCCCGGAATAAACTTTGTCATCATCCCGAAAACGATCAGACAGCTTGGTGGCTTTCCCCAGGACCAGCACCAGCAGACCAGTGGCGATAGGGTCCAAAGTGCCGCAGTGCCCTACTTTTTTAAGGTTAAAGCGGCGCCGGACACAATTCACCACATCGTGACTGGTCCAGTCCTCGGGCTTGTCAATCAGCAATATGCCGTTTATATCGTCAGCTTTTTTATTCATCGGTTTCGAACCATTCCTGGGCGACATTAATAAAACGCCGCCAGACTTCTTTTGTATCGGCCTGGCGAAATTTAATTCCAGCGGCCAAGGGGTGACCTCCGCCACCCAGTCGCCGAGCCATTGCGGAAACATCATAGGGCTGGCGGCGGGAGCGCAATGACAGTCTGACGGAATTCTCATCCGGCTGAATCAGACAGACCACCTCCACGCCGGCCACTCCGCGCAACGCCTCTATACAATCCTCCGTTTCCGA
The DNA here is from genome assembly GCA_003552565.1 of Lentisphaerota bacterium. Classification (GTDB taxonomy): domain Bacteria; phylum Verrucomicrobiota; class Lentisphaeria; order Oligosphaerales; family PUNB01; genus PUNB01. The sequence goes on along the minus strand of PUNB01000138.1, from coordinate 5,640 downwards.
GGGAGCCAGAGAGAACTCATCCAGCAAAGAACCGTCAAGAGTCGCGAATAGAAGCCGGCCGCCGAACTCGAAACGCGCTTTCTCCAGCAGTCGGCTTTTCAACCGTAACTTGTTGTACGGCTCATTGAAAAACAAACAGTCAATAAGATTGCCGTAATTCGCGCCCAGGTCAAGCAGGTCGGCGACATCTCGCAAAAGCTCGGCGTCAGTGTTCTGAAAGCGCAAGCCGCCGGTGTCAGTGATCATGCCGGTAAGTATCAGATCAGCCGCCGGTGAGGCAATTGGAAGCTGGCGAAACTTGGCCAGCTTAAGAATCATTTGAGCGGTGGCGCCGCAGCCGGGGTTTATCCAGTTGAGCTTACCGTAGCCGCTGTTGTCCACATGATGATCGATATTACAGATATTTTCCCTTGCCGGCGCTGCCGCTTCCCTCGGCAGATCCACCCGTTCCCAGGTCGAGGCATCGAGACACACCAGGCCGTCATAATTCTGTTTCAGCCTGGGTTCGCCGCCAAGACTGATCCCGGATTGATCCTTGACGCGATTGAATATGGGGCGATAGCGATAGGGGTAATCATCAATGGAAAAGTAGGCCTGGGCATCAACACCGGCGGCTCGGAAAAGAACGTAAGCGGCCAGAACCGCGGCGTAGGCATCACCATCCGGGCGCTCATGTCCGACAATCAGCACACCTTTCCTCTGCTCGAGCCATTCCCAGACAGCGGCCGCCGACCGATGATCATTCTCGTTCCGGTTGTTCACTGTTCCCCTTCCGAATCAGGCGGCAGATTCAGTTCATCGATGATCGAAAAAACTCTGTCGGCTTCTTCCAGCGTCGGATCAGCTTTAAAACTCAGCACCGGAGTGTATTTCAAGGTTATACCGCGGGCAATGCCGGCCTGCAGACTTTTACGATTTTTCTCCAGCGCCTCTTCCGCCTCCTTCCATTGTTTCCGATCACCGAAAACACTGAAGAACACTTGGGCGCTGCGTAGATCGGCGGAGGTTTTCACCTTCGTGATCGTCAGCAGACAATTGAGTTCAGAAACCACCTGGCGTTCACACAGAGTACTCAATTCCCGCTGGATCAAAGCATCCACACGCCGCATACGTTGATTTCTCATTTCATCATCTCCAGCAGACTACAAAGTCGGCGTCTGTTTTTCCACCGCGAACACATGAATGATGTCGCCAACCTCGAAATCCTCGAAATTATCGAGATTGATACCGCATTCAAATCCCTGGCGCACTTCCTTGACATCATCCTTGAATCGACGCAAGGATTTAATCTGACCGTTGTAAATCACATCTCCGGCTCTCTCCACTCGGGCGCTGGCGCCGACCCGGATGAGGCCGCCGCTGACATAACAGCCGCAAATCCTGCCGGTCTTCGAAATCTCGAACACCTCCCGAATCTCCGCCGTTCCCATTTCCACTTCCCGCAGTTCCGGTTCAAGCCGCCCGACCATCGCTTCCTTGATATCCTCCAGCAGCTCATAAATGATCCCGTAGAGACGAATTTCCACCCCTTGCTGGCGGGCTGTCTTATTGACCCTGTTGGAAGCGCGCACATGGAAACCGATAACGATAGCGTCCGCGGAAGAAGCCAGCAGGATATCATTCTCCGTCACCTCGCCGACCCCTGAATGAATGACCTTAATGGATATTTTATCACTCTCCAGCTTGTTCAGGTTATCAATGATCGCCTCCACCGATCCCTGCACATCAGCTTTAACGATCAGCTTCAGTTCTTTACGGTTTTCAGAACTCATTTGCTGGAACAGATCTTCCAGGCTGGCGCCGCGGGTGGTGTCCAGACTCTCGCGCCGCTTTTCCTGCAGCCGGCTTTCGGCAATATCCCGAGCCTCTTTTTCGTCGGCCACCACCTGGAACTGATCTCCGGCCTGGGGGACTCCCGAAAGCCCCAGCAGTTTAACTGGAGTACTTGGCCCGGCGGCTTCAATCCTCTCTCCCTTCTGGCCGATCAACGCCCTCAGTTTGCCGTAACTTTCTCCGCACAACACCACATCCCCCTGATGCAGCGTTCCATTACGAACAACCACACTGGCGGTCGGCCCCATGCCGGCCTCCAGCTGCGCCTCGATAACCTCGCCTTCAGCCGGCAGACTGGGATCGGCCTTCAGTTCAAGCAATTCGGCCTCCAGAATAATTCGTTCAAGCAGTTCCTCAATCCCCTGCCCGCTGATCGCTGACACCGGCACCACTCCCACCTGGCCTCCCCATTCCTCCGGGGTCAATTCCTGCTGCTGCATGCCCAAGAGCACTTTATCGGTGTCGGCATCGACCAAATCAACCTTGTTCATTGCCACGATGATCGGCACCTCGGCGGCTTGAGCATGGTGAATGGCTTCCACAGTCTGCGGCATCACTCCGTCATCCGCCGCCACCACCAGCACCAGCAGATCGGTCACCTGGGCCCCTCGCGAACGCATTTGCGAAAAGGCCGCGTGCCCGGGGGTGTCCAGAAAAGTAATCCCATGCCCCTGCCATTCCACGGTGCTGGCGCCTATGTGCTGAGTAATGCCGCCAGCTTCATCCTTGGTGACATCTGATTTGCGTATCTTATCCAGAAGTGAAGTTTTGCCATGGTCAACATGCCCCAGAAAAGCCACAATCGGCGCCCGCGTTTCTTTGCCGGAAGTTTTTTTCTTTTTCCCTCGCGGTTCGCGCCTGCTGGGCGGCGCCTGTTTTTTCTTCTTGGCGGATCTCTCGCTTTTTTCTCTTTTCTCCGGCACAAAGTTAAACCCATGCCGCTGGCACAGTTTGGCCGCCGTCTCCGGCTCCAGCACCTGGTTGATGGTAGCGAACACATTCATCGTCATCAACTCGCCGATCAACAAATTCGGCTTGCAGCCGAGAGCCTCGGCCAGGTCGCGCAGGATCACCGGCGGTTTCAAATGAATCTCTTTACTCCCCTCGGTGTCCGCTTCCTCCTCTTCCTCGCCGGGTTCTTCGCCGCTCTCTTCCAGCTCCACTTCCCCGGCACTTGCCTCCTCATGTTCTTCCTGCTGCTCGGACGAACTCCGACGCTCGGAAATCACATGATCCCGAATCAAATCCGCCACCTCGTTATCCACCGTGCTGGCATGACTTTTGACCTCAATCCCCTCGTCAGCCATAAAGTCCATCAGCTCCCGGCTGGACATACCCAGTTCGGCGGCCAATTCATATATTCTTATCCTGTCGCTCATTAATTATCACCTCGCCTTTCTGGCAGCTTCCATAATAGCCTCGGCCTGTTGCTGATCAATACCGTCTATCGCGGTGAGATCTTCCGACTCCGCTTCCAGCAGACCGTCCAAAGTAACAAAACCGTGACTCACCAGTTTAGCGGCCAAATCACGCTGCAAGCCGGAACTTTTCGCCAGTGAGTCCACAGCCTGCTGAATCTTTGATTGAAACTCTGTTTGCTCCTCGAGCTGAATTTTCTTGACTTCTATGCGCCAGCCGGTCAGCCGGGCGGCAAGTCGAGCGTTCTGCCCTTTGCGACCGATCGCCAGCGACAATTGGTCCTCCGGCACTTCCACCAGCAATTCATGGTTATCCTGATCAACGGAAATTCTGGCCATTTTAGCCGGCTGCAAAGCATTGGCGGCGAACTCGCGGATGTCTTCTTTCCAAGTGACTATGTCCACCTTCTCACCGGCCAGCTCCCGGATGATTGTTTTCACCCGATTACCGCGCAGACCGACGCAGGCGCCGACCGGGTCAATATCGGCATCCACCGCGTGCACGGCGATTTTACTGCGATACCCCGGCTCTCTCGCCACACCTTTTATCTCCACCAATCCTTCACCAATCTCGGAAACCTCACGCTCGAACAAAGCCCGCACAAAATCTGACGCGGCTCGAGAAACAATCAGCGCCGGTCCCGGCTGGTCCTGGTTGACTCTGAGCAGTATCCCCGTCAAGTGGTCTCCTGACTGGTACTCCTCACCGGGTATCCGCTCTGAATAAGGCATCAAAGCTTCGGCTCCGCCGGGCAGAGAGATGAACACATCACCATGCTCAACACTGCTCACCGCCCCGGACAACAGTTCGCCGACACTGTCAGCGTACTCGCTGCAAACACGGGCCCGGTCCACCTGCCGCAGTTTCTGCATCATAATCTGCTTAGTGGCCTGAGCGGCGATGCGTCCAAAATCCTGCGGGGTAACCTCAAACTCCCGCTCTTCACCTATGGCCGCATCCGCATACTGTCGTCTGGCTTCTTCAAGCTTTATTTCATTCTCGCGGCTGGTCACCCTCTCAACCACCTTCAGCGTAGCCCAGGCGTTAATATCGCCGGTCTCCGGATTAATCTTCACTCGCAGCTGATTTACCGGCCCCACCGCTTTGCGCGCCGCGGATAAGAGAGAATCCTCGATCAGTTCTATCAATATGTCACGGCTTAACTGCCGCTCGTTTTCCAGATATTCCAGGACAGCCAAAAAATCATTGTTCATATTATTTCCTCCGGTTTATACGAAATCCGGTTACGCTGGTTTTTGCTAAAAAATGTGTTGAAAGTTTATTGGACAAAAACAAAAAAAGCGGGTCGCCCCACTTTTTCTGAAGAACTCTTAAAACTGTGGTTTTTTGAATATAATCCGCCACGCTTTTTTTTCAATCTGTGAAGACATGTTTTTTGAAAGAAAGATCGAACAACTCTTGCCGGAATTTGCAATGAAGACCTGCCTGAGCTGGCAATTCGGATTAGCGAGCTGCGAGAAAAACATCGACAACAATGGCTGAAGTTGAAAAAGCCCTTCGGCTGGGAAATCCTTGATATTCGTTTTTGATTATTATTACTTGACAATAAATGGCTTGCACGTGACGCCCCTTATGCCATGTGATCCCACAATATCCACAAGCCCGCGCATTGCGATGCAGGAAGCGAAAGCAATGGTTCCCAGCTTTCCTCCAAAGCCATTGAAGACATTCTTTGAAAGAACAAAGATCAAACCTGCTATAATTCCTGCGAGAACCAGCTGCTCGAAGGTAACAAAAACTGTATTACAAGACATTCCAACAAAAGCCCCGCAGTAAGCCGGTACATCAAACTTGGGAATTACCAGTGTAGAGATCACTCCCACTAATCCAGCCGCCACCACCGGACCCGTTTCCAAATAATGACTGATAATGAATGTTACTATGGCTGCTGAAAGAACAGCTGCAAAAGAGAAAAAATCCTTGGCTTCAAAATTGAATGTTTTAAACTTTAACTCATTTATCCTTTCCCGATTGCTCTCATAAAGAAACGCACTTATGAGAATCAGCTGGGGAAAAATAAACCAGGATGTCAAGGGCATGGTAATATTGACTATTAAGGCCGCAATAAGCAGCGATAAAGTCATTCCGCTTAAGATAAACAATACCAAAAGCGAAACAAATTTAGAATACTTATACAATCTTATTCACTTCGGAATTGATAAACCAGTTGGCAAAAGGCCATATGTATTTTGCATCCGTTACGTCAGCCAGCATTGTTTAGCTCCGATGTGGATTTCGGGAAATACAAAATTAATATACATAGTTTTAATGACTAAACAAGTACGGCATTGGGTCGCACTGAAGCAATCAATTTAATTGACTGTCATCCCATAAATCGAAAAAACGAGAGATTTTCCAATATTTTGT
>PUNB01000265.1 GCA_003552565.1 Lentisphaerota bacterium | reverse complement strand
GCCGATGTTTTCCCGCAGCGATTTCAGGGATACTTTTTCCAGAGGAATGTTGTCGTAGTAAATCTCGCCGCTGTCCGGTTGATAAAGACGGGCCAGCAGGAAAAGGAGAGTGGACTTGCCGGAGCCGCTGCCGCCCATTAAACAGAGCCATTGGCCGGCGGGAGCTTTAAGGCTGATGTTCATGATAGTCGGTTCCGCTTCTTCGGAATGGCTGAAACACAGATTATGCACCTCAATCCCCTGGCCCAGGGGGCGGGGGAGGGGGCGGGCGTCGGGAGCTTCTGTGATTTCCACTGGGGTTTCCAGAATTTCCATCAGACGTCCAAGAACCGTCTGAACTCTGGATGACAGCAGGTTTATCTGCGGCAGTTGCATTACTGGATTGAAGAGATGGCTGACGGTCCCGTGTAACAGCAGCACTTGACCGACACTCATTCTTCCCGCCAAGGCTTCATTGGTGCTGAAGAGAAACACTGCACCCTTGGTTACACCCGAGAGAATCCGCGCCAGCCCCTGCATGGTGGCGGTTTTCCTCTGCTGGCTGACGGCATCGCGGAAAAAACAGGCGGAGAGACGATGCATATTCAGCCGCTCCAATCCTTCCCGGGCATAAGCCTGCACCGCTTTGATTGATTCGATTTTCTGGGTCACATAACCGTAAAGGCAGGAGTTGGTGTGCCGCAGCTCCTGAATGATAGCTCTCAATTGGCGCCTGAAAGTTCCGTTGACGATTACGTAAATCGGAGCCACCGCGACGAACAGCAGGGCTATGCGCCAGTCCACCGCCGCCAGAATGGCAAAGCCGACGATTAGCAGTGAAAAAGTGCGGGCCATCAAGATCAACAGCTGCAGGCTCTGCTCCTGAATCACCTCGACATCAGAGGTTATACGAGCCAGCAGCCTTCCAGGAGTGGTGGACTGATGGAAACCGAGGTGCAGATCCAGTACTTTCCGATGAGCATCCTGACGCAGGTTGAAGGCCATGGCCCGGCCCACCTGCACCTTGGTTTTCTGGGCGATTCTTTCCATAATGTTCAGAGTTATCATGGAGCCGCCGTAAAGAAGCATGATCAGAAAAAGCCTTCGGCCCGCGTCCGGTGGTCGGGCGGACAGGGGGCTGCCGTCGAGAGTTCGCAGAAGCCCCTGTTCGGGAGGGGATTCGGGTCTCCGCCGCGAGGATTCTGTTTGTCTCCAGGGGCGTTCTTCAGATGCCGTATTCGCTTCTTCCTGTTCAATCTGCCGCGCCGTTTTGGCTTCAAGTCCGAGAGCGTGATCGACTACGATCTGAGTGTAAAAAGCGATCAGGTAAACCGAACAGGCGTTGGCGCCGATCAGCAGGACAGCCGTAATGACCCGCCATTTGAACGGTGACAGATAAGTCCGAAGAAAGCGTATGAACGTCGCCATCGGCACTTTTTTCCGCCATTGCCGAGGAGGCCTGTAGGGGTAATTTCGATGATGCTGCCGCATTTAACCTGCCTCCTCTTCGTCATCATCCGATATTATGCCTTTGCCCATGAATTTTTCATAGAGCTGACGGTAACGCCCATTTTCCTGGGCCATCAGCTCTTCATGGCTGCCCATTTCGTCGATTTGTCCCTCGCGCAGCAGGACGATCAGATCGGCATTGCGAATAGTGCTGAGCCGATGGGCGACGATGAAAGAGGTGCGCCCCTGGAGGATTCTTTCCATGGCCTTCTGGATGGCTCTTTCCGATTCACTGTCGAGGGCGCTGGTGGCTTCATCCATGATCAGAACAGCCGGATCGGCGGCGATGGCTCGGGCGATGGTGATGCGCTGTTTCTGACCGAGTGACATCTCTATGCCTTCACTGCCGATGATGGTCTGATATCCGTGCGGCAGAGAAAGGATGTAATCGTGGATCTCGGCGGCCCGGGCGGCGGTTTCAATGTCTGCCTGGCTGGCGGACGGGCGGGAATAACGAATATTGTCGGCGATGGAAATATCGAATAGCAGCGGTTCCTGCAGAACCACGCCGAATTGACGCCGCAGAGATTGCAGGTCGTATTTCCGCACATCCTGGTTGTCGATCTTGATTTCGCCGGAGACAACATCGTAGAAGCGCATCAGCAAATTCAAGATAGTGGATTTGCCGCAGCCGGTGGGGCCGATCAGCGCCACTGTGGAACCGGCCGGCACTTGCAATGAGAAATCTCTCAGCACCGGCGCTTCCGGAGAATAATGAAAATCAACCTGACAAAATTCCACATCCCCATTAATTTCGTCGATGTAAACAGGATCAGGCGGATTGGTGATTTCCGGTTCGGCATGGAAGATTTCGAATATCCGGTCCAGGGCGATCCGCACATCCTGGAATGTTCTGACCAGCTCGGAAAAGCGCACCGCCGGGTTCAAAAGCTGCATGGTGTAGGCGGTGAAGGCAACGACATCGCCGTAACTCATCTGTTCGTGGAGGACAAAATAGCAGCCGACAAAAAAAACCGTCATTCTGCCCATCTGCTGCAGCAGTTTGGAGTTCATCGAAAAGCGCGCCGCCCTCACTGACGCTTCCGTGGTCAGCGCCATACTGGTGTACGCTTCGCCGGTGAACTCTTCCTGTTCTCTGTCTTCGGTTCCGAAAGTCTTGACTGCCTGATTGCCCAGCAGGCGATTTTGTACGCCTCCGGACAAGCGATCCATGGAAGCTCGATAACCGCGAGTCGCGCGGATGATTTTCTGAATGCTTAAACGATAATTAACCACGAAGCCGATGACTATAAGCAGCACCAGCAAGGCGATACGCCAGTTGATTAGAAAAACCGCCGAGACGGCGAATGCGGCGGCGACGAAATCCGAAATAATCCCGAAACTGCGGGCGGTCAAAGCTCGCTGTACAATGCCGGTGTCTCCCATGACCCGATTGACCAGTTTGCCGGCGCTGTGATGGCTGTAAAAACGCTGGGACATGTTCAGCAGATGATTGTAGAGCCGATAACGAAGATCAAGTATGAACCGCTGAGCCAGGTGGGCGATGCCGACAGTCTGCAGGTAGCGCAGCAGTGCCACCGCCAGCGGCACCGCTATCATGCAGAAACCGAGAATCAGGAAAAGATTTCTTTGTCCTTCCGTTATGACCCGGTCGATGATGGCTCGTATCAATAAAGGCGGCAGCATGGTCAGAATGGATAACGCCGCGGTCAGAAGGATAAGAAAAACTATCCTGCGAGTATGGGGGCGCAGAAAGTCGCTGAATTTTATTTCTTCGTGGGTTTGAGAAGGCATCTTTCCGTCTGTCACAATCAGTTTTGGCGGGTGATATGAAGGTGATTATATCTTATGTGAGACTTCGTCTCGGTGATCGGTTATCAGTCATCCGAGTACGTGTAAAAGTACGTAGAGTCCCTCCCCGGGGTATCAGGCGCATCGCACCGGCGGCCGGGCTTATGTGAGACTTCATGGTTTCAGGTTTCAGTGTTCAGGTGTCAGGGATCAGAAACCATTCAACAAGTCTCACCCTCGGGGTATCAGGCGCCTTGCGCCGGTGGCGGGGCTTGTATGAAACACGGTTAGTCGTTCAACGTTCGATGTTCAAATGGTGAAACCAGCACAAAATTAGGCCTCTACCCCTTTTCGCATAACCTCTCGCTAATGCAGCCCCAGGACAAAACGCCAAAGGCTGGAGCGTCCGTAACGAATCCGGGCATTGCCGCTGGTGCCGGGGGGGATGTGCCGGCCTTCGGAGTCGAAGGAACAATAGGCTACTCGAAAATTAGCCGCGCCGTCACCTTGAATGACGTTGCGTAATTTTTCTATCTCGCCAGTGAAGACGATTTCATTGACTCCCCGGTAAGGAGCGAGGATTATTTCATAAGGCTGTTCCGGTGCCACGATGGCGGCGAAACGTTCAGCCACCTTCAGTTTGACAATCTGCCGTTCGCCGCCGAATATCTCCATGAGCACTGTTTCCGGACGCACCAGTTCACCGATGACGAATTCATAACGCAGCACTTCGCCGCTGATCGGGGCGCGCACAAGGCGGTTTTCAATCTCTTTTTCAGCTCTTTCCACGGCTTCCTGTTTGCCGGCTATTTCACTTTCCAGCTCCTCCTGCTTACGTTCAAACAGAGCCTCGTCTTTCTGTCGCAATGAGTTAAGCTTTTCTAAGGTCAATTGTTTTTCCAGCTCTATACTCTCCAGCCGCCGTCCAGCGATTAAACCGTCACTCGACAGCCGGCGATCTCTTTCAAAACTGTTCTCTTGAAATTCCAGCTGGAGTTCAAGGCGGGCGATCGAGCTTTCAATTTCACGCTTTTGTTCTTTAAGTTCAATTTCGCGGCGAGCCGCTTTCGCTTTTGTCTGACGCAGTTCCGCCTTGGCTCGATGCAGTTCAGCCTCTTCCTGTGAGCTGTCCAGCCGCACCAGGACATCTCCGGCATTGACATAGTCTCCAGATTCCGCCATGATCTCCACCACGGTGCCGCTTAGCGGCGGACGCACCTCGGCGTATTCCTCGCTGGTCACATGACCAGAGGCGCGAATGTAACGATCAACCTGGATGATGAATCCAAGAACGGTTATAATCACGATGCCAAGCAATCCAAAAACCAGCCATTTGAACCGGCGCCGGCGCTTATGCGCCGCGGCGGGAGGCAGAGGATCGCCGGGAGTTGTTCTATAGTAACCCATGTTTTTTTCTCTGTTTCAAATTGAAAATTAAGCCTCGTCAGCAGATTTCATGGGCACATCGTGGTCGTCTTTCCTGCCCAATACCGACGAAGCGGGTGGTTTAAGCGTAACCAACTAACCTGAATAATTCACGAGCCAAGTTTGTCGTCCGCCACAAAAAGCAGCTTTTACAGAAGGAAACGAAGAAAACGAAGTATTCTATCCCCGAAATTTTCCTTTTCTTTGTTGCCTTTGTTAACTTCTGTTCAAAACAAAATAGCTATGAATAATCTCGCCCGTTGTTCGATTTGAATTTCATGTGCAAAAAGTCCTTGGCCAGGGCGTGTACGCCTTCGGAACCGTCAGAATAGCGTTTGATGCATTCTTCACAGTCGGTGCATTCTCGATCATAGCAATTGCGATGAACTCGCGGCGGGTACATTTTGCGAAAAGCTTCAAAACATTCATCACTGCAAAAGCAGAAGCGCTCCTGGCTGGCCCCGAAGGCCACATGCACAAGATGAAAACCTTCCGTTTCAGGATTGGCTGTTTCTCCGCACCAGCCGCAGCTTAACTTCAATCTTTCCGTCAACTGACGATGACGCTGTTTGATCTCCGACTCATCCCATTTGTATTCCACTCTTTCATAGGAACGAGGGGCTATTTTGGCGATGACGATATCGTCTTTCACCACCAGCAGAGAGCTGTCCTTAATGAAATAACAGCGTTCGCCTTCGATGGCATCCCCGTTTTTCAGGTGAACACAGACGGAGCCATTTCGGGGCGCTTCATAACTGTGCCAGCCGCAATGTTCGCAAATGGAAGCGAACAAGTGACGCTGCAGGTGTTCTCCACAGGAAGGACAGCGCCCCAGGCGCAGGACGTGCATTCTTTTCAGTGAACTTTCCGCCGCGTGCTGAACCTCTTTGGCGGCTTGCTGGTAAAGTTTTTCTTCTTTGGCACCGTCTTCATCTCTGAGCAGGGAAATGTCGAATTCCCGTAACTCTTCCTGCTCACCGGGCATTATTGGCTGAGTGTCAGCGGCATCGTATTCTTGGTTGTTATAGTGTTTATCCCGGCTGCCTGGACGCAGCCATCTCTTCAGCGGATTCATGGTTTATTTCCTTGATTCTTTTAAAGGCTTTTTCTCAAAACGAATGGGTTGCTAATAGTTTTTTCTTAGATTTTGTGGGCAGCAGCTTGGTTTCACGAGCAATGCATCATTTCTGAGTGTGAATGGAAACAAGCTACCCACTCAATTTGAAAAGGAACCTGTTTTAATGGTCTTCAGGTTTGTTTGATTTCAGGTATCCTAGGGAGTGGAAAGCTTCGCTGAAAGCCGATCGAACATCAGCCGCGGCTTCGATTTGACGCAGCTCCGCTCTGGTGACATCGTTCTGCGCATCCAGCACGTCCCGGCTGCGAGCTTCTCCAAGCCGGAAGCGTTCATTCTCGGCCGTCAGATTGCGGCGGGCGGCTTCCACGGCCTTTTGACTTTTTCGCAGTCGGCTGGCGGCGTTGAGGTAGGCGGCCCGGCTTTGTTTGTAACTCTGTTTTATTCTTAAACGTTTGTAATCCAGTCTTGCTTCCAGCTCGGCCAGTCTTTGCCGATATTGTTCAATTTCAGCTTTTTCCGCCCGTTGACCCAGGACGCGTTCATACATCAAAGTCACATGGCCGCCCCATTTGTCGTCTTCGGAGCGCCGGGAATCCCCGTGTCCGCTTCTTTCCCGGTCGCTCCAGGTGGCGCCGGCTCTCAGGGAAAGGTCACCGCGTTTTTGTTCCTGTTGTTCCTTGAGGCCGAATTCCGCCATCAATTGTGAGTTCACCAGCTTAAGATAATCTCCTCTACCCTGATAAGGGCGGTTTTTTTCTCGCCATTCCGGAAGCTGTAATTCTTCGCTTTGCCGCAGCCACTGATCAAGCTCCACCGTCAGGTCAGGAATTTTTTCGGCGGCGGTTAATTCTGTCAGACGCAACTGTAAATTTTCGACCTCCCCGGTGGCGGCCAGGGCTTCAGTGCGGCTGAGTTCGGTTTCCAAACGGGCGGCGTGAATCTGGTAATCGGCAATTTCATTATGAACCGCCAGTTCTTCTGTTTGTTCCAAAAGAAGCTGTGAACGCTCGGCGGCGTTTTCCCGGATTTGCCGGCGGAGCAGGTTGCGGCATAGCTCAGTATAGGCGAGTTCAATTTCTCGACGCAGACTCTGTTTTTCCGCCAAGTGTTCGCTCGCGGCCCGATCCCAGTCGGCCAGCATTTGCTGTTTCCGTAAGTTCCAGCTGGCGAAACCCCGATCCTTCAGCAGCGGAATTCGCACTCCCATCCCGAATAAAGTTTTATCGTCGCCGTCAGCATCTGAACTGCCGTGATGATAGCGTTCACTGGCTCCCAGGTGGAAATAAAGACCCGGGCGAAACGGAACCCGCAAACCGCCCTCCAGCTGCGTGGTTTCCGAGTCGATGTTGCCAAGTTCCGCCGCGCCGGGAATGGTGCGCGACTCTCCGGCGGCTCCGGCGCCGGCAAATATACGGGGATCAAAAAAGCCGTACTCTCGCTCGTACCTGGCTCTGGCCTGTTCAGCTCGTGCCGCCGTCACTCGCAGTCGCGGATGATTGGCATAGGCCTGGGAGAGTAAGTCCGCCAGCTGTTGGTCATCCGGCGGATGGAGATTAGCGACAGGATCGGTGTAGCTCGTCTGGATAAGCAGAACAAGCGAGCCGATTATCGTTATAAGCCTAGTAAGAACCCGTCCGGAAAGGTATCGCGCGTGAGAACTTTCAGGACGAAGTCTAGTAAGATTGGTTTTCTTTCTCAAAACGTATGGATAAACAATTTATGGTTTTTTTATTGAGATCTTATGTGACTGGCGGTTTCAGGTTTCAGTGTTCAGGTGTCAGGGAAAAAAGAAACCATTCAATAAGTCTCTTCCTCGCGGTATCCGGAGCACCGCATCAGCGTTCAGGCTTATGTGAAACACCGCAACTATCTTAAAGCGGCGTCGGGCCGCCGCACTCCAAAGATGCTACGCATCAGTTCAGGACACTGAGCCGAAGGCTCTTTCGGAGTGCGGTGAGTTCTCACCGCTTTGGTATAGCAGCTTATGAGACTTAGCATTGTTAACCTTGTCCCGAATCCGCCTGAGGCGGATCACAAACCTAATTCCAAAGTCAAAAAACACTGGACAAGGTTCGGGACAAAGTTTTTTATGCCGCAACAGTCTCACCCTCGGGG
>PUNB01000121.1 GCA_003552565.1 Lentisphaerota bacterium | reverse complement strand
TAGGCACGAAAACAACCGGTTTCGCAACATAACGCGGAACGCAACATAACGAGACTTATGTTGCATGCAACATAAGTCTCGCACCTTGTCTCGCAAAATCAGATCTCGAACCCTTTCCGGACGGGGTCTAAACAAGTATGAATTTAAGTATTTCGAAGTATGTGATTTATTTGAATATTTTTCAGGAGTATTGAGTTTATGGAACAGACTGAACAGCAGTACGCGGAGGAGATAAACCAGCAAAGACTGGGGGAAGTTTTCCATCGCATGGTGGATATATACAGTCCTTCCGGCAAGGAGCATGAGCTGGTTGACTATTTGGTTGATTATCTGCAGACTAATACTGAGCTGCCGGTTCATACCAGGGAAGTGAGCGACGGCAGATGCAATATTGAGATTTATCCTGCCGGCACAAAGCCGGAGATTGCCTTTGTCGGTCATCTGGACACGGTCGGCGCCTTTGACATTGAGGAGTATGAATACCGTCAGGAGGATGGGCAGATCTTCGGGCTCGGCACCGCTGACATGAAAAGCGGCTGCGCCGCCATGCTGGAGGCTTTCATCTCTTACCAGGAAAGCGGCCATTCCTCTTTGCCGGCCGGTTTGTTCCTGGTCGTTGGAGAGGAGGAGGCGGGTGACGGCATCAGTGCCGTTCTGGAAGAGCATCGGTTTACTTCGGCGCTGGTGGCTGAACCCACCGATTTGATTCCATGCCTTATTCATTATGGCTACATAGAGATGGAAATTCATGCTTTCGGGCGGCGTCGGCATGCTTCTATGGCAGGAAGGGAGTACAATGCCATATTCAGTATGCTGCGCATGCTTTTGCGGCTCGGCGGTCTGCTGGAGGCTGATTATCCGGAAGTGGTTTTGAATATCCGGGATCTGCACAGTTCGGAATCCGGATTCGCTGTCCCTGATCGTTGCGACGCGGCGGTGGACCTGCATGTGCCGCCGACGGGGCTCACTTCCCGGCTGCTGGAGGAGGTTAAGGCACTGGTCGATAATTGCCTGCTCGGCGGCGCCGTGACCAGTCACGACGTGGAAATCCCTACTCTTTCCGAAGGATATCGAGTGGATGCCGAGGAAAGGCTGGCCGAGGTATTGGAAAACATCTATCACCGCCGAGGTTTGAGCTGGGCTCCGGGCGCCTTTAAAAGCCAATCCGATGCCAACCTGATGAGCGCCGCCGGCTGCAAGCCGCTGGTTCTCGGCCCTGGCCAACTTGGCAGGGCTCACACTCGCGACGAGGCCGTTTATTTCGCTCAAGTGGTGCAGGCCGCGGAAATTTACCTGGAGATGCTGCGCGAATTAACAGCGCCGTAATTCTACGCAATGCTTATGTGAGACTTCGCGTTGTTAACCTTGTCCCGAACCTAATTCCAAAGTCAAAAAAAACACTGGACAAGGTTCGAGACAAGGTGCGAGACAAGGTTTCATATGCCGCAACAAGTCTCACCCTCGGGGTATGTGTCGCCCCGCGCCGGCGGACGGGCTTGTATGAAACACTGGCTTTTGAGCTCATCGTTCTTGGTTTCTCGTTCGTCCTATTCAGTGGGCTGAATACAGCAATCGTCCGTCGCAGTAATAAAGTCGCTAGTCGCTAGTCATAATTCGTAATCCATAGATAAGAACAATTTCCGGGTTGCAGTTGGGCCAAGGAATGCTATATTCAGCTTTCGCAATCGGCGCGGGCATACATCCGCAGGTATATATTTGAACTCTGAAAGTACAGGAGAATTTTTTCATGGCAGGAAAAATGACCACCATTGACGGTAACACGGCGGCAGCACATATTGCATACGCCTTCAGCGAGGTAGCCTCGATTTATCCGATAACACCATCTTCCAATATGGGAGAGTTGGCTGATGCCTGGGCCGCGCAGGGTCGCGAAAATATTTTCGGTCAGCCATTGTCGGTGGTGGAGATGCAGTCTGAAGCCGGTGCCGCCGGCGCTGTCCACGGATCACTCAGCGCGGGAGCGTTGACCACTACTTTTACCGCCTCGCAGGGGCTGCTGCTGATGATCCCGAATATGCATAAAATCGCCGGTGAACTGCTGCCGGCGGTGTTTCATGTTTCGGCTCGTTCTCTGGCGACTCAATCGCTTTCCATTTTCGGCGGTCACAGTGATGTTATGAGCTGTCGAAACACCGGCTTCGGCATGCTGGCCAGCAGTTCCGTTCAGGAAGTGCTGGATTTGGCGACTGTAGCGCATCTGGTCAGTCTGGAATCCCAGGTGCCGTTCCTGCATTTCTTCGACGGTTTCCGTACTTCCCATGAAGTACAGAAAGTAGAAGTTCCTGATTATGAAAGCTTAAAAGGCTTGTTCGATTACTCCGCCCTCAGCCGATTTCGCGATCGCGCCATGCGTCCGGATAATCCTTTTATTAAAGTGGGCGCTCAAAATCCGGATGTTTATTTCCAGGCAAGAGAAGCCAACAACAAGTATTATCAGGCCTTGCCGGGGCTGGTACAGGAGGCAATGGACCGGGTTGCCGCGGAGACGGGGCGTCGGTATCACTTGTTTGATTACGTCGGTGCTCCGGACGCGGAAAAAGTGGTTATCATAATGGGGTCTGCTTGTGAAACCGTTGACGAGACGGTCAATCACCTGGTTGCTCAGGGACAGAAGGTCGGCGCCGTCAAAGTGCGGTTGTATCGTCCGTTTTCGGTGGATCATTTTCTCGGCGCTTTGCCGGAGACCGTGAAAAAGGTGGCGGTGCTGGATCGCACGAAGGAGCCGGGGGCTCAGGGAGAACCGCTCTATCAGGATGTCAAGTCAGCCTTGGCCGGCCGTGCTGTGCAAGTGATCGGCGGACGCTACGGGCTGTCGTCGAAGGAATTCACTCCGACCATGGTGGACGCGGTGTTCCGTCATCTTGACGGGCGGGCCTTCCACGGGTTCACTGTCGGTATTGATGACGATGTGACCAACCTCTCGCTGTCGCTGCCCGAGCAGCTTGACACCGAGAATCCGGATGTCGTCCGCTGTATGTTCTGGGGACTGGGTTCTGACGGGACTGTGGGAGCCAACAAAGACTCGATCAAGATTATCGGTGATAACACCGATATGTATGCTCAGGGATATTTTGTATACGATTCCAAAAAGTCCGGCGGCATCACCGTCAGTCACCTGCGTTTCGGCAATAAGCCGATCACCTCGCCTTATTTGATCACCACGGCTGATTTTGTCGCTTGTCACAATCCTGCCTATATAGGCCGTTATGATATGATTTCCTGTCTCAAACCCGGCGGGGTTTTTCTGCTTAATTCGCAATGGAGCAATGATGAGGTTTTCGGTAAACTGACCCCGGAAATGCAACGGCAGATAATTGATAAAAAAATTCGCTTTTACAACATAAACGCCTTGGAAATTTCTACCGGAGTCGGGCTGGGCCAGCGGATCAATTCGGTAATGCAGACGGCTTTCTTTAAGATCTCCGGCGTGCTTCCGGAAGATGAGGCCATCCAGCTGATCAAGGATTCGATCAAGAAACGTTTCAGCGCCAAGGGGGAAGACATTGTGAAGCAGAACTGGGAGTGTGTAGATGCCGCTTCTGCCGCCCTCGAGGAAGTGCCGGTGCCTGCTTCCATGGACGAGGTTCAGGAGTCGTATGTGCCGAAATCTCTGATCCCGGAAGACGCGGATGATTTCGCCAAAGATGTGATTCTTCCGATCATGCATTTACAGGGCAACGACATTCCGGTTTCCAAGTTCAGCTGTGACGGCACAGTCCCAGTCGGCACCACCGCCTTGGAGAAGCGCGGAATCGCTCCGCGAGTGCCGCGATGGAAGCCGGATAACTGTATTCAGTGTAATATCTGTTCAATGGCTTGTCCGCATGGCGTGGTGCGGGCCAAGCAGATAGCGCCAGCGGATTTGCAAAACGCTCCGGAGGGATTTCAAACAGTTAAATCAACGACCAAAAACGAACGCGATTTACAATATCGAATTCAGGTCTATTGCGAAGATTGCACCGGCTGCGGCGTATGTATACAGGTTTGTCCGGGCAGGAAAGGCAATAAGGCCCTGGAGTTCAGCCCGATCGAAACGGAACGGAGAGATGGCCAGCCTGAGCTTGCTCAGTTCTTTGATCAGCTGCCGGATAACATACAAGAAGGTGTCAGTGAAACCACTGTCAAGGGTGTTCAGTTCCGGAAACCGCTGTTCGAGTTTTCCGGCGCCTGCGCCGGCTGCGGCGAAACATCTTATGTGAAGCTGGTCACTCAGCTTTATGGAGAACGGATGATTATTGCCAACGCCACCGGCTGTTCTTCGATTTACGGCGGCACGTTCCCGACCGTGCCTTACTGCAAGTCCAAAGAAGGCCGCGGACCGACCTGGGCCAACAGCCTGTTTGAGGACAATGCTGAATACGGCTTCGGCATGAGACTCGCCATTGATAACAACCGGTGTCAGCTCAAGAACTTGGCTGAAAAATTACGCGAGGAAGCCGATTTGCCGCAGGATTTGAAACAGGCTTTGAACACTAGTCTGGAATTGTGGGCGGAGACAGGGGATGAAGCTCTGGCGGCTCAGGGGCGAGTCAGAGACACCTTGGAAAAAACGCTGAATAACGGTGCTTCCGCCAACATCAAACCCGAAACCCTGACGCAGCTTAAACAACTGCGGGATTTACAGGATTATTTCGTTGATAAATCCGTGTGGATTTTTGGCGGTGACGGCTGGGCTTATGATATCGGTTACGGCGGTCTGGATCATGTGATAGCCGCCAATCGTAATGTTAATCTGCTGGTCCTGGACACCGAGGTTTACTCCAACACCGGCGGCCAGGCTTCAAAAGCGACACCGCTCGCGGCGGTGGCTCAGTTCGCCGCGGCCGGCAAAAGAACCGGTAAAAAGAATATGGGTATGATGGCGATCAGCTACGGTTACGTGTATGTGGCCTCCATTTCCATGGGCGCCAACCGCAATCAGACGATGAAAGCCTTCCTGGAAGCCGAGCAGTACCCCGGTCCTTCCCTGATTATGGCTTACTCTCCCTGTATCGCTCACGGTATTGACATGAGCCAGTCCCAGGAAGAGGAAAAACTGGCTGTGACCTCGGGGTACTGGCCGCTGTATCGCTATAACCCCGCGGCTCCAGAAGGCGAGAAACGCTTTACCTGGGACGCCAAGGAACCGACTTTTGACTTTCAGGAATTTCTTTCCCGGCAGCGGCGGTACACTTCCTTGCGGGCCACCGCCCCGAAAGAATATGACGAATTGCTTAAACAGGCCGAGGATGACGCCGCTCGACGGAGGGAGTTTATGGAAAAATTCGGAGAAATTGTCTGATTGTTGCAAAAAGCATTTGGCAAAACAAAAAAACCATGTTACATTGTGGCTAGATTAAAAAAAACGCCAAGGTTGCTATAAAAACAGATTGTTAATTAACAAAGGGAAATAATATTATGTTAAAAAAATCTTCTTTCTTTATCGGATTAGCTGGTCTCTGTATGTTAGTTTTCACGTCCGCGGATGTGCAGGCTTCAACCAGCGGCAGCAGGCTGGATGATTCCTGGAGACAGCTCGGACGCGGAGCCTCCAATATAGTATTCTCGCCTCTGGAAATCTTTGATTCGGTTTACAATGTACAGAAAGAAGAAGGTGAGACCGCCGCTGTCACCTATGGTTTTCTCCAGGGTGTCAGTCGGACATTTGCCCGTATCGGGGTGGGCTGCTTTGAGGTTGCCACTTTCCCGATGGGGCGCAATCCAATGATCGGCCCCGAGTTTCCCGCCCGCGGCGGAGTGCTGAACACTATCCTGGAACCTGAAAAGAGAACCAGATCCGTTGACCCGGGATACTGGCGCTTCAGGCCCGGTGGAATTTAATTTACGCTTTGTAAGTATAAGCACTAGTAAATGCGGGATATTTTGTCCCGCATTTTTTTTTTGGGGGGGCACTGTATCAACGGACTGTCTTCTCGGTTCATGATAATTGCTTTTTTGGGTTGGATAATTATCAAACCACTATACAGTAAAACACTTCGATTCCTATTTTTTCAGACAAGGTGAACACAGAATAGGTCACGAAACCTTTTCGGCTAGGGCCAGGTTAGCCAGCTCTATCATCGGCGTAGAAAAAGTATTTAACGCTCAGAAAGGAAAAACAGTTTATGAAGCTTGCTCAGTTGGTCGGCCAGCGTCTTAAAGAGGCTCCGCGGGAAGCCGGCACTCCCAGCCATGTCTATCTTTTGCGCGGTGGTTACGCGCGTCCGGTGGCTGCGGGGATTTTCACTTTACTGCCGCTGGCGCGCAAAGTGACGGCGAAGATTGAAGCGATTATACGCCGGGAGATGAATCGGATAGGCGGTCAGGAAGTGCTGATGCCGGTGGTGCTGCCCGAGGAGCTGTGGCACGAAAGCGGGCGCGCCTCTGATGTGGGTGCGGAATTGCTGCGCTTCCGGGACCGCAATGATAAACCGATGGTGCTGGCTATGACGCACGAGGAAGCGGTTTGTCAGATCGCCCGCAGCGAGATTTTTTCTTATCGTCAGCTCCCTTGCATGCTCTACCAGATACAGCGTAAATACAGGGATGAAGCGCGGCCGCGGGCCGGTTTGATTCGGGTTCGGGAATTCAGCATGAAGGATGCTTATTCATTCCATGCTTCGCAAGAGGATCTGGAGCATTATTACCAGCAGGCTCATCAGGCTTATGAACGTATTTTTCAACGAGTGGGACTGACGGACGTGGTGTCGATCCAGTCCGACACAGGGATGATGGGAGGTGCGGTATCGCATGAGTTTATGGCTTTGGCATCATGCGGCGAGGATACTCTGCTGATGTCTCCGGACGGCAGCTATCGGGCGAATAGGGAAGTGGCGACGGCCGCCCACAGTTTTTCACGGGAGGAGCCGCTGCCGCTGGAAAAGGTGCATACTCCCGGCAAACAGACGATTGAACAAGTGGCGGAATTTCTAGGGGCTGACAAGCAGCGCACCGGTAAAGCGGTCTTTTACCTGGATGCGGATAAGAAACTGGTTTATGCTATGGTGCGGGGGGATTTCGAAGTCAATGAGAGCAAGCTGCGCAAACATCTTGGAACCTTGCGTCTGGAACCGGCGGACGAGGGAGCGATCAGAGCCGCCGGTGCGGAACCCGGGTACGCCTCGCCGATGGATATAGCTCAGGATAAGGCGCGGATGGTCATAGACCCTTCCGTTGCCGAAAGCAGCAACTTGATTGTCGGCGCCAATGAGCCGGATTACCATTATCGTAATTTCAATTATTCCCGCGATGTAAAGGAGGCTGAGATTGCTGATATCGCCACCGTACGGCCGGGGGACCCCTGCCCTGTGACTGGAGAACCGCTGTTGGAAAAGCGGGGTATCGAGGTGGGAAATATTTTTCAACTTGGCGAAAAGTACAGCCGGCCGATGCAATGCACTTACCTGGATGAACAGGGCAGGGAAAAATTCCTGTTAATGGGCTGCTACGGCATAGGTGTCGGCCGCACGATGGCGGCAGTGATGGAGCAGTCTCACGATGACTACGGTCCTGTATGGCCGATGTCGATTGCTCCTTTCCAGGTGCATCTATGTGCTTTGAACAGCCGTAAACCGGAGGTCCGGGAAGCCGCCGACAGGCTTTATCAGCAGCTCCAGGAAGCCGAAGTAGAAGTAATCTATGATGATCGCAATGAAAAAGCCGGTTTTATGTTCAGCGACGCCGATTTGATCGGCGCTCCCCTGCGTCTGGTTGTTTCTCCGAAAACATTGGCACAGGGGCAGGTGGAGTTTAAGACCCGGGACGGAAGTGAAAAGGCTATGTTTGAACAGGAACAGGCCGTGGCGGAGATATGTAAGCGCGTGGAGGCAGCGTTGAATTATTCGACCTAGGTGGGGGAGTATGTAATAATGCGTAATGCTTAAAGTGTAATGCGTAATGTGTAATGCGTAATGTGTAATGCGTAATGTGTAATGCGTAATG
>PUNB01000078.1 GCA_003552565.1 Lentisphaerota bacterium | reverse complement strand
CTTGTCCCGAACTAAAATCCGGCAGTTGTTAATGTTTCATCCGAAAAGGAATAAGGTTCGGGACAAAGTTCGGGACAAAGTTGAACCCAAAGGTGTCTCCGAAGACTTAAAGTTCATACGCCCCCGCCGGGCTTGTCCCGGCGGAGCGAAAGATTGCAAATAAAAGAATGTTCAACTTTTTTTGTTCCGCGGCATGTCGGCTCGCCGTCATACCGCGGAAATGAGGGGGGGGTGCCTGCAAATTTCTGAAAACCAATCTGCCGCTCCGCCGGGACAAGCCCGGCGGGGGCATGACACCTGAACACTGAAACCTTGAGTCTCAGCAAGGACGACACATTGTTAACGGAGTTAATTAAACCATGATCAAAACAGAAAACCTGACGCGCGACTATGGTAATAATCGAGGTATATTCGATCTGAATATGGAAATTCCCAAAGGTAAAATTTTCGGTTTTATCGGCCCCAACGGAGCCGGCAAAACCACTACCATTAAACTGCTCTGCGGTCTTTTTAAACCCAGCAGCGGCAAAGCCTATATCGGGGACGTGGAAGTACGCAGGCGTAACCAGGGAAAAATAAAGCGGATGATCGGCTATATGCCGGACAAGACCGGAGTTTACGATCAGATGAGCGTCTGGGAATATCTGGATTTTTTCTGTGCCGCCTTTAAAATTCCGCCAAAGCAAAGGAAATCACGGATTGAGGGCGTTCTGGAACTGGCGGATGCTAAATACATGCTGGATTATCAAGTAAACTCTCTCTCCCAGGGGATGGGCAAAAGGGTTGTTCTGGCCAAAACTCTGCTGCACGACCCGCAAGTGCTGATCCTTGACGAACCAGCTTCGGGACTGGATCCTTATGCCCGCATAGAAATGCGCCGCACCATCACCCGCCTGCGGGAGTACGGCAAGACTATCATGCTTTCGTCCCATATCCTGCCAGAGCTTTCTTCGGTATGCGACCTGGCAGGTATCGTAGAGAAGGGCCGGCTGCTGGCATTCGGCACAATCAAGGAAATCATAACCAGTCTGCAGGAAAATATTATTCTCAGTATAACCATTCAGGGTGAAACCCAAAAAGCGGCCGACTTATGTTCCAACCACGACAACATTAAAGAAGTAACCGCGCAGGGCAACGAAATCCGCGCCGTATATGTCGGCCCCCGTTCGGAGATTGCCGAAATCAATCAACTGCTGGTGCAGAATCAAGTCAAAGTCGTCGGCTTCAGAGAAGAAGAAGGTGATCTGGAAGAGGCATTTCTGAGAGTCACTAGAAAAAACGGACAGCAGACGCGGGAATCCGCTTCGCAAGAAAAAACTCAGGAGTCCGAGAAAAAAACGGCCAGTGAAAAAACGTCGGAAGAACAATCCCTAGTGGACAAGAAACCATCTGAAAATGATAATAAAAAACCCGAAAATAGTACCAAGCCACGCCTGAAACTAAAAAATCACTCCAGCTCAGCAAACAAACCGGCAGAAGATAAAATGGACGCGAAAAAGAAATAAACAAAAAAACGAGTTCATAAGATGATAAAGATCAGAAAAAACCCTATCTTCCGTCGAGAGTTCACCGCCGCCGCACGCGGCGGGAAACTGCTGGCGGCCATCCTCATTCTACTAACCACTCTCAGCTTCATTCTCTTTATGCTATGGCCTCGCACAGGAGTTTTCTCCCGTTTCGACAGTGAAGAATTATTTATGGTTTTCCTTGCTTCCAGCCTGGGACTGCTGCTTTTCACCACGCCGGTGGTTGCGGCCACCGCTATTACCGAGGAAAAAGAGAGCAACACATTCGATCAGCTGTTCACTACCCTGCTGACTCCCTTCGATATTATGGCCGGTAAACTATTGTCCTCTTTTGCCATGGTGCTGTTAATCATTCTGATCATCATGCCTCTGACCGCTATATGCGCCTTAAGCGGCGGCATCGGCATAAGATTTCTGTTGCAGACCTACGGGATTATGACTCTGTCGGTGTTCACTTACTGTCTCTTGGGACTGGCTCTCAGTGCATGGTGCCGGCACAGCCTGGCGGCCGTGCTGTTGACATATATGGGCATCATTATTCTCGCCGGTGCTGTCTGGCTTCCGGCCGTACTGCTGCGGCAATTTGAACCATTGCGGGAAATCGTCATGACCATTCGCACCATAAGCCCTTTTGAAGCATTGGCGGCGCTCTACGACCCCGCCCTCTATGAAGTCAGGTGGGGAGGGCTGGACGCACAAAGAGCGGTCATTCAGCATCTCATCGGTATGGGCGGCCTGGCGGTTATTTTTCTAGGAGCTTTCTGCATTCTGATATTCCAGCCCCCGGGAGCCAGAAAAAAAGAGAATCAAAGGGAGATGTACAGCGATTTCCGCACCAGCCTGAAAAGACGCGTGGGGTTCCCTTTCTATCTCATCGATCCCTTGAAAAGGAAAAAACCGATCAGCTCCTGGCGCAACCCGGTGTTCGTGACTGAACTGCGCAGTAAAATCTTCGGCAATCCCAAGTTTATTCTCCGGGCGCTGGCGATATTGATTTCGATCAGTCTGGCGTTGATTTTTCTGGTCACACTGCAGTATGGAGTGTTCTTTTCCCAAGACCAGGTACGTCTAGCCGCCGTGCTGTTTCAATTCGCCGTGGTGGTGTCCTTCGCCCCGGTTGTCAGCAGCAGCAGTATTTCCGACGAAATGACCAGCGGCACTTTCGACATGCTGCGAATGACTCCGATCCGAGCCTGGACCTTGGTGACAGGAAAATTTAAAGCCGCATTCATCTACGTGCTGATCTTTATCATCAGCAGTCTGCCGGTTTTTTTCGCCATCTTGTATATGGAAACGGACCCGGCCTATTGGCGCGTCACCGCCTGGATGGGCATTCTGGTGCTGGCCACTTTCACTTTCACCATGTTCGGACTTTTCGCTTCCAGCGTTATGAAAAAAACGGCGGCCGCGACCGCCTTGAGTTACGGCTTTGCCTTTGTCTTTTCCATCGGCACCTTGGCGGTATTGATGTTCGGCGATCGCGTTTCCAGGGAAGCCCAGGCGACGGCCTTGAGTTTAAACCCCCTGGTCGCGGCACTGCAGCTGACGACTGACCGGTGGTTCGCCGATCTGCCCTTGATTTTTAATCGACCGTTATGGCAGAATACAATCCTGGTTTATGCCATTCTTTTCGCTTTGGTGCTGATACTCAGCGCCATCCGGGTACACTCGCTGTTTTCCAAACGTTATTAACTTCAGAATTCGTTAAAAAATCTTCAAACAACATGCATCTACCCATGAAAATAAAAAAAATTTTTCACAGCCTGGCGATCGTTCCTCTGATGGCTCCCATCTGGAGTGAACGACCGCCTCTGCAAAACGAACTGCGGACGGAAAGACCTGTGAGAGCTTCCCGGGAATCAGTCGATTTTCTGATCGAAGGTCTGGATTATCTGGATGCGCGCCTGCATCGCCGGCTGCTGCACAACCTGGGGGACACTAATCATGCCGCCGCCGAGAATTTTTTACTTTCTGTGCTCGAGGGAGAGCATTCCCATGATTTAAAGGCAGCGGCGATCAGTCAACTCCCGCGCCTGCCCAGAGACAATCCCGAAGAAACCGCCCGTACCGTTATCCCCCTGCTTAACCATGAAGACAGCCGTATACGTTACTGGAGCCACCATCTCCTTTCCCAGCTGCCGACCACGGAAGCAGGATTACGGCAGATACTCGTCCAGGCCCAGGATGATGCCAAGGATCGAGTGCGGCAAGGCGCCTTGCGAGCCCTGCAGACGCATGCCCGACATCTGCAATTCGCGGATATTTACGAGCTGACGCAGACAGCCGAGAGCCACTTACGAGCCGAAGCCTGGGCGGCAGCTCTCGCCACCCAGGATGCCGAGGAAAACCAGGAAATAATAATGCAGGCGGCTGAAACCGATGATTCCCCTTTGACACCCCGCGTGATAATGCTACAAACCGCTGAACATAATTTAAAGTTTGAATCGGAACTGCGTCAGAAAATGGCCGAACATTCCCATGCATCAGTGCGCTGGGCCGCCGCGGCATCCGCCGATGATGTCGACATCCGGAATTTACGCTCCGGGAAAGAATCAGATGCAAATCTCTTCCAAGTGGACCAGCGGGTGCTGCTGCGGCTGACGGATGATGAAGACGCCGAAGTCCGGCGCGCCGCCGTAAAATCCCTGCGGAATTTTCCCGGGCCGGAAACCTTGGAAAAAACAATTGCAAGGTTCACCGACGACAAAGGCTTTGTACGCAGAGAGTCGGAAGAAACCATTGTCACCCTTCACCGCTCCGGCGAACCCGTAACGGACCTGACCGCGAAACAACTGACAGCGAAGGAACCGAACGCACGCTATCACAGCGTCAATGTTCTGGGGCGGATCGAGGCCGAAGAATTCTCTTCGGCAATTCATCAATTACTCAAGCAAGAAGACAGAACTGAAATCATCGCCGCCGCTATTCTAGCATTAACGCGGCTGCAATATCAAGCCGCTCTGCCGACTGTGGTTGATTATCATCAGCATCCGGAAGAAACAGTCCGACGGGCGGCGGCTCAAGCTTTTGGGATTATTGCCGACCGCTCGGCGTATCCCCACCTGGCCGCCTTGATCCTGGATCCCAGCGTTGATGTGAGATTAGCGGCCATAACCTCTGCCGGACAATTGCGGGATCCAGTCTTCGCACCGCCGATGTTGACAATTCTTCGAGACACTCGCAACACAGAACCAAGCTACACCGCCCAGGACCGTATGGCTGTCTGCTGGGCCGCCCCGCGCTTGCGGCCGCTTCCGGAAGATATCATGGACCGCATCCGCCGACATGCCCTGGAAACAGTCGTCAGAGTACCCATGGGGCCGCCGATGCATGATGATCCTGAGGTAATGGCCAGTGCCGTTTTCGCCTTTGCGGAAGCGGCGAAGACAAACCAATCCTACTTGGAGGAATTGCAGGAACTGAACCGAAGATTCACCGCCGCCGCGGAAGAGAACGGAAGAGTGGATGACGAATTTGCCAGCCAAGTCACAAATACCCCCATCTTGATGGATATCAAAAGACAGACCCTGTCGTGGGTCAAAAACGACAGCGAAAACCTCTCACCTCTGCCGGCGCCGACTCGTGAGCCGACCCTGATTTATCAAAGAACTTCCCGATAAAACAAATCCCTTCAAAAATAAAACGGGCAAGCGCGAAAACAAGAGAGACCCAGACCATAATGCGCATAGGAATAATTGGTTCCGGAATCGCCGGCCTGGCCGTCGCCGTGCGCTTGGCGGCTCGCGGCCACGAAGTGAATGTTTATGAGGCCAACAGCGACCCCGGCGGCAAGCTTACACAGTTTGCTCTGCAAGACTGCCGCTTTGACCTCGGACCTTCTCTGTTCACCATGCCTCATTATATCGATGAACTTTTCCTTCTGGCCGGCGAAGAACCGAGAGAACATTTTCAGTACCAGCGTCTGTCCACAATCTGCCGCTATTTCTGGGAAGACGGCACTCGTCTGCAGGCACATGCCGACAAGTATGATTTTGCTCGGGAAGCAGAAAAAAAGCTGCGCGTCCACCCGGAAAGCATTCTTTCGACGCTGGCGGACAGTGCTCGCAAGTACGAGCTGACGGGACGCATTTTTCTGGAAAAATCCCTGCATCAATTCGCCACTTGGCGGGACCGACAAGTGATCGCGGCTATATTCAATCTCCCAAGCCTGGATATCTTCACCACCATGAATCGGGTGAATGAAAAACAATTGCGCCATCCTAAAATGGTGCAGCTTTTCAATCGATTCGCCACTTACAACGGTTCCAATCCTTACAAAGCGCCAGGACTTTTGAATATCATTCCTCATTTTGAACATGGCATCGGTGCTTTTTTCCCTCGTGGCGGAATGTACACCTTGACCCGGGCGATTTATCAGCTTGCCCGGCGCCAGGGGGTGCGGTTTCATTTCGACCAGAACGTGGAAGAAATAACCATCGGCTCAAACGGTGCCCGAGGAGTGCGGACCAACGGCCGGGAACATACCTTCGACAGCATTGTAAGCAATATGGATGTTTATTATACTTACAAAAAACTACTGCCTGCTAAATACCGCCCGCGCCGCCTTTTGAATCGGCCGAAGTCCACTTCAGCGGTTATTTTCTACTGGCGGATCAAGGGTGAATTTCCGGAACTGGGATTGCATAACATTTTATTCAGCAATGATTATAAGCGAGAGTTTGAAACGCTGGAACAAGGCGGTATCGCGGCCGATCCGACCGTGTATATTAACATCACCAGCAAACACGAACCTGATGACGCCCCCGCCGGCCGCGAAAACTGGTTTACTATGATCAATGCCCCCTGCGATCAGGGGCAGGAATGGGACACTCTGCTGAAAACAGCGCGAAAAAATATTATCAGTAAAATCAGCCGGATACTGGGAACTGAGCTGGAACCCTTGATCGAAGGCCAGTACGTGCTTGATCCGAGAGGCATTCAGGAACTCACCCGCTCGCACCTCGGCGCCCTGTACGGAAACAGCTCTAACAGCCGCTTGGCCGCTTTTATGCGCCATCCCAACTTCTCCCGCCGGATCAGCAATTTATACTTTTGCGGCGGCAGTGTGCATCCCGGCGGCGGCATTCCATTATGCTTGCTGTCCGCTAAAATCACCGCCCAGCAATTATAACCGGAATAAGGATTCTTTCATGACAGACAGCAGAAAAGCTCAAGATAATCTCCAATTGGCGGAAACAGTTGCCCGGGAAGCAGGAAAGATTTTACTGGAGACTCGTCGCCAGGGCGACATAAAGGTGGACAGCCGGGAACTGCATGATGTCAAACTGGCGGCGGACAAGGCCTCGGAAGATTTAATTATCAACAAGCTCCGTGAAGAACGACCTGAGGACGGCATTATTTCGGAGGAATGCGGCGCCAGTGAAACCCAAAAAGAGGGAATCTGGATTATCGACCCGCTCGACGGCACAGTAAACTTTTCCCACGGCCATCCGCATTTCTGTGTGTCCATTGCCTGGTGCCGGCGGGGAGAAGTGCAGGCGGGAGTGGTCTACGATCCCGTGCGGGAAGAACTTTTCTCGGCCTTACGCGACGGCGGAGCTTACTGCAACGGAGAGCCGATCGACGCTGCCGCCACCAACCGTCTGGAGCAGGCAATGCTGGCGGTAGGTTTCGGCAATCTGCCGGGACAGGAATCGCTGCGACAGATGGAAAAACTGTCGGAACGGGTACAGAAACTGAGAATCAGCGGGTCGGCGGCGCTGGATCTGGCCTATGTAGCCTGCGGACGACTGGACGGTTATTGCGAAACCCGAATTTTCGTCTGGGACCTGGCCGCCGGACTGCTGATTGCCCGGGAGGCGGGAGCGATTGGTTACATGTGGCCCGGCGGCAAACCATGGCGGCGCGGCTGTCTGGCCGCCGCTCCCGGCCTGATCGATGCCGCCGCCCAGGTTTTACAGTTCGATCCACAACAAGCCAATGCCGAATGGACGATTAATTAAACACTCAGGTTCATAACCGCCTTTGATACCGCACAGGCCGCTCTGCAAGCTTCTTGACTTTCTTTTCACTGACACCCTGCTTGAGCCATTCCTTAAGCTGGCCCTTGGCGACATTAAGCTTTTCCGCCAGCTCATCAATTGAAAGCGGTTGCTCCAGAGCCTGTAAAATCACCGGCAGAACAGCCTCATAAATGGTGGCGGGAACGTGATTCGGCACCGGAGGCGAAACAACGGAGGGAGACGAAGAAACAGCCTCGGCGGCATTCGAGTTTTCGGCCAACGGAAGATTGTCGGGAGGACTGGCCTCGGCAGGAACCTGGTCATCGCATATATGGGCAGTTTCACCGTTACTTCGACACCCGTACGAAAACAGGTCTTCCGCGGATTGGGCTGATTGATTTTGCAGCGCTTCTCGCAATAACTTCTCCGGCTTATCATCGCTTGCGATATCCGGGAAAGTCAGCGCCCCCAGTTTCAGAAGCTGGCGATTTCCAGCCGCCACATTGCCGCTCATCTTGACAAAGACTGGACGTGAAGAGCCGCGCTTAAGTTCTTCCT
>PUNB01000001.1 GCA_003552565.1 Lentisphaerota bacterium | reverse complement strand
CATGCCGCGGAACAAAAAAAGGTTGAACATTCTTTTATTTGCAATCTTTCGCTCCGCCGGGACAAGCCCGGCGGGGGCGTATAAACTTTAAGCCTCCGGAGATCCCTTTCCAGACGGGGTTTAGCTAGAGGGTATGCGAAAAGGGGTTGAGGCCTAATTTTGTGCTCACCTTGTCTCGCACCTTGTCTAGTTTTCATTATATTCTTCATTTTTCAGACTAAGTGCGAGACAAGGTGCGAGACAAGGTTTCATTTTTTGTGCGTGTAATGGTCTCACACACCTTTTCGCATAACCTCTAGCTATAGGGATTGGCGAAATCAAGGCGGAAGGATATAGTGACAGTTCTTTTGTGATTGACCAAATATACACTGCCCGCGTCGCGGGTAAATATTCTTAAGAGGTAAAACAACGTGCAGCCGGAATGGATAGAAAAACTTTTGAAATTGCAGGACATCGACCTGCGGATAATCAAACTGCGCCGTCAGATTGAGGCTGTGCCTGAGGAAAAAAAACAGGCGGAAAAGGAGTTGCGGGAAAATGAAGAAAACCTGGAAAAGGCCAAACAAGCGGTTGCTGACAACGAGAAGGCAATAAAAAAAGTCGAGTCTGATATAGAATCTTTAAAGGCTAAAGAAAGGGATTTCGCCGCTAAATCGACAATGATCAAGGACAATCAGGAGTATCGAGCGGCTTTGCATCAGATTGAAGAGTGTAAAAATAAAGTCAGCTCTCTGGAGGACAAGGAGCTGGAGCTGATGGAATCACTGGAAACCGCGCGCGCGCAGTTGGAGAAAGAAAAAAAGGAATATGACGCCGCCGCCAAACGAACCCGCCAGATGGTTGATGATTTAGATCTACGGGCTCGAAATTGTCAGGAGCGGATTGCTAAATTTGAATCGGAAAGAGAGGCTTACCGTCAAGCGGTTCCTGCCGATAAGTTAAATCGCTATGATCGTATTCTGCAAAGTCCGCCGGGACGGGCCGGGCGCCCTCCGCTGGTGCCGGTCGGCAGGAATAATATGTGCGGCGGCTGTCGTATGAATGTGCCGGCTCAGGCTCGGATAGATGCCGCCAACGGCGCTCTTTCCACCTGTCCTAATTGCGGCGTTATGCTGTATTATGATGAAAACGCCCATTGAATCTTCCCGATCCGAAACTGTCTGGCATCTCCGTCTCGCTTACCATGGGGGCGCTTATTGCGGCTGGCAGATTCAGCCGGGACAGCCGACCGTCCAGGAAGAACTCCAGCGGCGCCTCCGCAAGTTATTCCGGGATGACACTATCAATGTTCATGCCACCAGCCGGACGGATACCGGAGTCCACGCTCTCGATCAGAATACTTCATTTAAGGCCGTTTCATTCTGCCGCCCTCCTCATACTCCCGTCCGTTTACAAAGACTGCTCAATCGCTGGCTGCCCGCGGATATCAGGGTGACCGAGGCCGGGCTTGAAGCTCCGGACTTTCATGCCCGCTACTCGGCCGTCGCCAAAGCTTACACCTATGTTTTCGAACTCGGCGAAATTCATTCCCCTTTTTCCGCTTCCTATTCCTGGCAGATCGATACAGAGCTGGATGTGGAGAAAATGCGCCGAGTCGCCCGCATGCTTGCCGGTAAACATGATTTCTCCGGTTTCAGCGCCAATCCGCGACGGCCGATGGAGTCAAAAGTACGCGAAATTTACCGTTGTGAGATTATCGAAGCCAATAACCGATTGTATTTGAATGTTATCGGCAATGGCTTTCTTTATAAAATGGTGCGCAGTCTGGCTGGATTTCTGGCGGAAGCAGGCCGCGGCCAAAAGTGTCGTCCGGAAGATTGTCAAAAGATTTTGGCCGCCGGCAGTCGCCCGCCGACGGTCAAAACGGCGCCGCCGCAGGGGCTTTTTCTGGCGCGGGTGTTTTATGACCAGCAGCAGTGGCTTGATTATCGCCCTGTCTTGCCCCCGTTCAGTGTTTGAAGTTCTGATAATAAGCCATGAAAATCACAAATGACCAGGAGCGGGAGCAGATCAAAGAAAAACTGGTACCTTTTCTTTTGGCTTCAGCGTATGTCGGAGTGGCGGCGAATATTCAGGGGATTTTTGCTCTTTTCCCTCTTATCCGCGAAGATTTCGATCTCAGCCGGGCTCAGGCGGGGCTTTTCTCGACCTTTTATTTTCTCTCCGCCACGGCGGTGGCGGTGTTCAGCGGCCGATTGGTGGATAAGCTCGGCGCCAGGCGCGGTTTGCTTTTAGGTGTGTCGGCGGTGGGATTGGTCATGGGAACAGTGGCTTTGGCACCCGCTTACGGGATGATTCTGGCCCTGGCCTTTCTTTGCGGCTTGGTGTTCAGCGTCATCACTCCTTCCGTTAGTCGCGGTATTATGGAGCATGTTGCAAAACCAAAACGCGCTTTCGCCATGGGGATCGCTCATTCCGGCAGCGGTATCGGCGGCATGCTGGCCGCCGCGCTGCTGCCGATTTTAGCCAGTGCTTTCGGCTGGCGGCCGGCATTGGTTCTGGCCGCCTTGTTCGCACTGTTGACGGCCGGCGTCATCGCTGCCGCCTGTCCGAATGAAACATCAGCCGAGCAGGCGGGGGATGAGAAAAATCCGGCTTCGGCTTTTAAGCCCGGAGTTATCAGTCTGCTTGGACGGCGTGATTTTATTACCGTTTGTCTGTTGGGGACTTTGCTGGGCGCCATGATGGGCAGCGCCACTTCTCATTTTTCGCTTTTTCTGCATAATGATTTACAGCTTTCCCCGGCCGCCGCCGGCGGCGGCTTGGCGGCTTTGCAATTCGGCGGCATTGTCGGTATGCTGGGATGGGGCTGGATCAGTGATACTCTGTTCCAGGGGCGACGGACGCCTGCTTTAACCATGATGATATTCGCGCTGGCGGTGAACTCGCTGTTCCTGGCCTGGATGATTGACCGGTGGCAATTGCCCTATATCGGCGTTCTTGCTGTTTCAATGGTAACCGGCATCGTCTGCCTGGGTATGCTGGCCATGTATTTTACGGTTTTGACTGAGACCGTCGATCCGCGGCAAGCCGGCATGGCCACCGGCATCGGCTTGATATTCAGCCGCAGCGGGGTTATCGTCGGACCGCCGTTGTTTGGTTATATCGCTGACGCGGTGGACTCTTATCAGCCGAGCTGGCTGATATTCGGTTTGCTGGCATTTTTGTATTGCGGAATCTTTATCCTGCTCTCCCCCAAGGTCAGAGTTCCGCCTTCAGGCGGCAGTTGCAGCGAGCTTTAGCGAGCGGGCGGAAACGTTCTTACGGTGCGGGAAAGGTTTGAAAGACTCTGGCGGGCGCGGAACAAACCCGGCCGTCTGAAGGATAACTTGAAGCTCATGCAATGGGCGGAAGAAGAGTGCTGCCGGTGATGGCCCGACAGTGGTACAGAATTAACTTATGTGAGACTTTGTCTTCCACAGCCACACGCCGTTCCTAAAATCGCACAAATCTTCACGCCCTCAATCTCATAATTACCCATTTCGCGCATTGCCTGATTTGGGTAAATAAAAACGAAAAAGCAATCAGCTGCGCCGGCGGTCGAGCTTGTATGAAACACGGTTCGTAGTATATCGTGCTTCGTTCGTCATTATTTATGATTGACGGTAGTGGATTACGAGCAAAGCGCGTTTCAATCGTAATCCGCTCTTGTCAACCCATTGCCATTTTTGCAGCTAAGCACTTGGGTTGTGTCGCCCCCTGCGGGGGCTAATTAGTTTTGTTTGATCATTGTCCACGGGCTCACGCCCGTGGCTACATATATATCGCCCCCTGCGGGGGCTGGAACTATGAATACGCTTCAGACCCATTACCCTTAATCCCTTTCTTAACCGCCACCCTTGCTCGAATACACTTAACCGACCCGCTTAACCGATGCGTCCCGTACGAAGTTGGTCGACTAAGTACAATTCAGCTCTCTTTTGCATGTTTCGTGTATTTCGCGGTTCTCACCCGTTTTCCTCGTCCATTTCTGGATCGAATAAATCCCGATGGCTGATATCCCGCGATGGCGGACTGATGATGGGTTTTTTCCCTTTGTGGGTCGCACTTTTTTCTCTGGCGGCAATGCGGCCGACATTGATCACCAGGCCGATACCCAGCAGAGTGGCGACGGCGCTGGAACCTCCATAGCTGATTAAGGGAGCAGTCACGCCGGTGGTCGGCAGAAAACCGCTGACCACGCCGATATTGACAAAAGCGCGCAGTCCAAGCGCCAAAGCCACCCCCGCGCAAATTAAAATTCCTTGACGGTCAGCCGCCATGGCGCCGATCCACAATATTCCGAGGATCAAACCTGAATATATCAACAGCACGGTGGCCAAACCTAGAAAACCCAGTTCTTCACCTATAATGGCGACGATAAAATCAGTGTGCGCTTCCGGCAGATAATGCCTTTTAATGCGGCTTTCGGTA
Organism: Lentisphaerota bacterium; assembly: GCA_003552565.1. Lineage (GTDB taxonomy): Bacteria > Verrucomicrobiota > Lentisphaeria > Oligosphaerales > PUNB01 > PUNB01. The sequence continues at coordinate 3,690 of PUNB01000001.1, read as the reverse complement.
AAACCAAGTCCGCTCCAGCCGCCGGATCCCAGCGCCAGCTGGGAATGCCAAAGCTGATAAGTTTCATGGCTTTGGTACTGTTCCGGGTTTTGATAGTACAGCATTCGATCCAGCCGTCCGGGGCTGCGGTGCAGAGCCAGAAGCAGCAGAGCTGCTCCAACCGCTGTCAGTAGAAAAAGAAATCGCAGCCTGACACCGGCGATAAAGCACATGACAAGTATCATTCCGCCGGTTATCACCGTGGTACTTAAATCACCGCCAAAGAGAATCAGTACAACCACTCCGCCCGCGACTGTCATTGGTTTGACAAAGCCTCGGTAAAAAGTGTGTAAATGCCGAGTGTGAGAACTGAAATAACGCGCCAGATAAAGAATTATGCCGATGGCGGCGAACTCAGAGGGCTGCATGCGCAAACGCCCGATACCGATCCAGCGGGCGCTGCCCACGTGCAGGCCGCTGACAAAAGGCAGACTTCGGGCGAAATCACTGAGATTATCGGAAAATCCTTGGTAATAAAGCAGATTCGCCAGTGCCAAGTAAGCTAGAATTAACCCTAAACCACCTAGAGCCAGGTTAGCGTAAAACCCTATTTGTCGATAATCAAACAGATTAATGAAAAAAGCGCCGCCGATACCTGTCGTCAGCCACAGCAGCTGCATCAAAAGCAGGCGTTCTCCATGGGTATCATAGGTGGTCGAATACAGCATTGTCAGCCCCAGGGCCGCCAGTAAAGAAACCATGGCAATAAAAAATGTCTGGGCCGCTCTGTGCATTGACTTGCGTGTAAGAACTTAAAGGTTATATTTCGTGATTGATAAATGATTTGGCGAGGTTTTCCGCCGGTGCGCTGGTCAGTGTCTGGCCACAATGAATATTGAATTCTGAATGTTGAGTTTAGGACAGACCATGCAGTTCCACTTCAAAATTCATCATTCAACATTGTGTTTCACATAAGCCCGACCGCCGGCGCGAAGCACGCCGGATACCCTGAGGGTGGGACTTGATGAATGGTTTCTGGTGTTTTGACCTGACACCTGAACACTGAAACCTGAAACCACGAAGTCTCACACAAGCCGACAATTTACCCCGTGGTGTAACGGCAGCACAACAGGTTCTGGCCCTGTTAGTCCTGGTTCGAATCCAGGCGGGGTAGCCATTTACGCCCTTAGTCTGAATAATTAATCAGGCTAGCGCGGCGGATGGACCTACAAAGCCAAAGCGCCCAGCCAAAGCAGCAGGACTTCCAGTAAGCTCAATCCGACTCTCATTTTCCAGACGGGGTCGGCGGGATAAGGAAACTGAATTTTATTGGTGGCGGTAATCCAGCCCGCCGCCAATGCCAGCACTCCGACCATGAAGGCGCCGCTTAACCACCCCGCTGTCAGTACAATTGCGGCCGTCGGCAGCCAGTGACAATAACTTGACGCTTGTAAGCCGTTTATTGTTTTATTATGTTCAGCCTCCACCGCCATGCTTAGAACCGGCACCGCCGCCAGCCATAAAGCGGAGGAATAAGCAATCAGACCGGCGATGGCCGTAAGTACCGCCAGCAGCCAGCCGATACAAATAATCGAAGGTATTGACACTCCCGGCAGCGCCGGCTCGCCTCCCGCTTCTCTTTGAGTCTGCCATTCAAAGGCCGCCTTCGCCAGCGGGCTTAATCTGTTTCCTCGCACCGCGGCCGCGTAAAAAACCATGATAGCCGCTCCTCCTAGAAAACCAGCCAGCATCGGCTTGCCGATAAGGTTCTGCATGAGCCAGGCCAAAAGCCAGCAGCCGCTTCCCAGTATTAAACCGACAACCGGCATGAAAGCCAGAATTCGGGAAAAATCTTCAGGTTGCGCATCCGCTGGCAGAGGCCATTTAACCAGTGAGTTCCAAGCCAGTTTAAAATCATTCATCAATATTACTCGGTCTCAGCAGATTGTTTGATATTTCCTGTAACCTTCATCCCAAAGTTGGGTTTCCCGCGGTTCGTATCTCTCCAGAGAGAAAGAGTTGCGCACAATATCGCGCATCTCTTTAAGATCGGCCACTTCTCCTACCGCCATAGCCTGGGTCAGTATGTTGCCGGTCGACGTGGCCTCGGTCGGGCCGACCAGTACCGGCCGTTGAAGGGCGTTGGCGGCGCACTGATTAATCAATTTGTCTTTGCCGCCGCCGCCGACCAGGTGAACCACTTCCACAGTTTCACCGGTGACCTTTTCGAGATTTTCCACGGTCTGGCGATAGCGGAACACCAGGGAATCTATGGCGCAGCGGATAACCTGGCCGGGAGTTTGCGGTTCCGGCTGGCTGGTGTCATGACAGAATTTGCGAATTCGCTCCGGCATATCTCCAGGCGGCATAAAGGAAGGATGATTGGGATTTATCAATGATCGGAAAGGTTCAGCTTCCTGGGCCCATTCGCTCAGTTCATCAAAATGATAATCATTGCCTTCTTTTCTCCAGGCGGCTCTGGACTGCTGAATCAGCCACATGCCCATGATATTAGTCAGAAACCGGGTCTTTCCGCCGACCCCTTTTTCATTTGTGAATTGATACTCACGGGCCTCGTCGGTCAGTAAAGGGTGATCCAGTTCGCATCCGAAAAGACTCCAGGTGCCGCTGCTCAGATAAGCCCATGAAGTATTCTCTTCAGCCGGCACCGCCGCCACCGCCGAAGCCGTGTCGTGGGCGCCGGTGAGGATCACCGGCCAGGCAGGGCAGTTCAATTCCCGGCAAATGGATTCATGCAGAGTGCCGACCACCGTTCCAGGCGGTTTTATTTCCGGAAAAATATCCCTCGGCAGCTTCAGGCGGTCGATCAGGTCCCAAGCCCACTCATCGCGCACAGGATTATATGCCTGAGTGGTGGAGGCAATCGTTTGTTCGGCTGAAATATCACCGCAAAGCATATAGGTTAATGCGTTCGGAGTCAGCAGCATACGATCCGCCACACTCAAAGCCGGGTCGTCGTTGTGCCGCATGGCCAGCAGCTGAAAAACTGTGTTGAAGGGAATGAACTGAATGCCCGTGGAAGCGTAATATTCGGAACGGGACACTTGATTAAAAGCGTATTCAAAAACGTTGTCAGTTCGTGAATCCCGATGATGATAAGGGAATCCGAGAAAACTCCCGTGCCGGTCCAGTAAAGCGAAATCCACGCCCCAGGTGTCAACCGCGATTCCGGCGATCGGCAGAGCCCGGTCATTGGCTATGCTTAAACCTTGCTTGATCTCGCTAAACAAGGCCAGGATATCCCAGTGAAGGTTGCCGCAGACCTCTATGCCGCCGTTGTCAAAACGATGCAGCTCTTCCAGGGCGAGTTGCTTGTTTTCCAGTTTGCCAAGCATTACTCGACCGCTGGAGGCGCCAAGATCGACAGCGAGAAAATATTTCATTGGTAAACCCTCTTTCTTTTCAGTTCTTAATAATACTAATATTGAATCTTGAATTCTGAATATTGAGTTTCATACAAGCCCGACCGCCGGCGCGGTGCGCCGGATACCCGGAGGGTGAGACTCTACGTACTTTTACACGTACTCGTACACGCTAATCGTCATTATATCTGACCCCGAAGATTTGAGTGTACGAGTACGTGTACGATTACGGTACTCGGATGACTGATAACCGATCACCGAGACGAAGTCTCACATAAGCCCGATCGCCGGCGCATTACGCCGGGCACCCCGAGGGAGAGACTTGTTG
>PUNB01000262.1 GCA_003552565.1 Lentisphaerota bacterium | reverse complement strand
TGAAAGATTGGAAAACGAGGCCCATGGGTTCAGTCAGGCGGTTGGTTTGGCGCTGCGTTATCGAGGGGCCTGTCCGGTTGAGGTTAATCTCCTGCCGCGGCGCATACGTCGACTAGTGGCTTTTGAGCAGAAGAAGACATGGCTGGGAGCGGCGGCTTTGTGCGTACTTTTGCTGTTGACCTTCTCTTTGTTCAGCAATATGTACATGGCTCAGGTTTATGAGCCGGTGGTGGAACAATTCCGGGAACAGCGCCAAGAGCTGGAAGAGAAAGAGAGCGAATTGAGCGGGGTGGAGAGCGAGATCAGCAATGTCGAGGATCAGTACCAGCGATTGAACCGCCTGCTGAGAAGACGCGAAGATTGGGTGCGGGTGGTTAATTCCGTGGAAGCGGAAATACCCGGAAGGTTGTGGTTCACTGAATTCAGGCCGGTTTTTGAGGATTTGAGAGAGGAAGAAGAGGAACGCCGGCCCGAGCGCGACGCTCCCGCCAGTCCTTTCAGCAGGAGGCGTGATCGTGACGATGAACCGCGGCGCGAGGATGAAGAAAGAGATCCTGATGAGATTGAACTGGAAGAAAGCGGCCCGAGAGGCAGAATCACCGGCATAGCAGTTCGCGGCCACAGTCTTTCACTTCCGCCGGGAGTTAGAATTGACGGACAAGACGTTGGGGATGAAGAGCTTGAAGAGTTAGCGCGGGAAGAACTCGAAGAGGCGGCCGATGAGCTCGAGGATATTGAGGCGCCTGAAGAGGTTCCGGATAACGGCCGCGGTCCGGAACAGGTACTTTTGTCAAGGTTGAGAAGATTGCCTGTTTTCGTTGAGGATCGGGTCGATTTTGATGAATACGAAGTGTCGGATCAGGTGTTTAATCTGAGAACGTTCACTATCCGGGCAAGACTCGAAGAGCCGATTGACTTGGAATACTAGCCTGAGGGTATCCGAAAAGGTGTTTCGCGTGTCTCTGGGTTCAACTTTGTCCCGAACCATATTCCATCAATGAGATTTGTGATTTTAGATTTGGGATTTAACTAATACCCTGACACCAGAAACCTGAAACCAAGCTGTTACCGATGAAATTTCAGAAAAGAATCTTTTATTAATAAACATTTGTTTTAAGAAAAAGCCATAAAAAACTTAGAGTGAGCTAGGACTATGCTGAATATATTAAAGAGAAATATAGGCTTCGTTGTATTTTTGCTGGTTTGTGTGATACTGGCTGTGGCTTTGTGGACAGTCTCCGGCCGGATTGGCAGCGAGGTTGAAGAGCTGGCTGAGGAGTATTCCGACCATCAGAGCTATTTTTCCCGGGTCGCCGAGCGACGCCCTGGGGTTACTGACGAGAATTTGCGACAGGCCAGAGAAAACCTTGAACAGCTCGAAAATGAACTGTCAAAATTAAAACAGGCTCTGGCGGAGCGTTCTGTTTTGGAAGTCGAATCCGTTAGTGCGGTCGAAGCTAAGAATCAGCTGGACTCGGTGGCTAGAAGTCTTAGATCCGAATTTGAACAGGCGGGTGTGGAAGTTCATGACGATGCCCGCGGGTTTTCTTTTCAAGAGATTATCCAGGCACCAGGTTTGCCGGAGGCGTCACGTGAGGCGCCTGCTTTGATGCGCCAGCTGCGGGTGGTGGAAAGGGTGGCTGAGCTTGTTGCGGGAAGCGGTGTGGAAGAGGTGAGATCCTTGCATCGACCAGCGGGGATAAGGGAAATTCATAAAGACGGTTATCGAGTTATGCGAATTAATCTGGAACTGCGGGGCTCGTTGGGGAATATACGTAGTTTGATCAATCAGCTTCACGCTGAACAGGATTTTTATTTCAATGTTCCTTATTTTCAATGGCGCGGAGAGGAACTGGAAATCCAGCGGGACAGTGATCGGCGAAGCGACCGAAGCCGTTCCCGAGATGATCGGCGCGGAGATCGGGAAGTTGATTCAGAAGAGGAGGCCGTTAGGGAACGACGTTTGGTTCGTTTCGATGATTCGGTGAGCTTTGAGATGCCGATTCATTTTATAGAGTTTGATGTGGAGTAAATCCGGGAGATATTAGGAAATGAATTTTATTACACAGCACTGGGAAAAAATTATTCTGTCGGTTTTTATCATTTTCGTGTGTGTATGGGGGTTTATGCTATTGTCGCAGTCGATAGAGCTGCACGAGGAAGTGGCCATGGGCGAGTCACTGCCGGAAAGAGCGGTTGGTGAAGAACTTACAGCATTGGACAGCGCCGATTTCGAGGCGGACCGTTACGTGGAAGCACCCAGTGTCGACTGGGCGGAACCGGATATGCCGGAAGATGCGACCGCTTCCAGGCCGGCGGCTAAAGCGTGGTGCATTAACCGAGATTGTGAACATTGGCTGCCGGTGGATGCCGAAGTATGTCCATATTGCGATACGGATCAGGAAGAAGTTTGGGAAGACCCGGATGATGACTTGGCGCCTCTGAGGCGGCGTATGTTTATCCACCGCGCCCGCAGGCAGACCTTCGGGGCTGAACTTCGACGGGTTACTGTTTTCGATGATCGTCCCGTGGAAGAGTGGGATCTGCAGCTTTCCGTGCGTGGAGCTGACGGCAGGCGAAGAACCAGATTCAGGCGGGTCGGCGAAACCATTAATGTGGATGGTGAAGATTTTGAAATCACCGGTCTTGAACACAAAGAGGAAACCCGCTACAATCCGCGTATTCGCGCGGAAGAAACGGTGGATGTGTCGGAATTGGAATTGACCGGCCCGGATGGAGAAACGGTTACGCTGGTACGCGGAGAAGAAGCTCAGGTAGGACCCTGGCGTGTGCGGCTGATGTTGACCGACCCCCAGGATCACAGGTTTCAGAAAACTTTCACTGTAAGCACCAACGATACACTTGATTTTGAGGATGTTGACGAAACCCGGCGGAGTTTCGAGGTGGAGGTGCGGGACGCGGAAACAGTGCATCTGCGGCCGGAAGAGGATCCGGAAAGAATCATTGAAATTGGTCGCAGAAGACCGCGCGAAGAACAGCCCCTGCCGGAACACCAGCTGGAGCTGCCGGAAGAATTTGAAGAAGAAGAAATGCTGGATGCTGACTGGTGATAGCTGACAATGGAGTAAAAAGAAATGTTGGCTTGAACTGGACAAGCCAGGAAATGCCGTTATATTGACGGCTTTGCGAAAAATGTGCCTATAATATTGAACAGAAACGAATGAAGATAAAACTAATTTGCGGAGGCGAAAGAATGCGGAAAAATGCTTTAATTGAACGTAGTGAATTAGCGGTTGCGGCTGGGTTTTGTTTTTTGCTGGCACTGGTATTCAGTCCAGGTGTGGTATCAGGTGATGATAACAATGACATCTGGGACTTTGATCGGGACGCTGCTCCTGAACCCGCCGAGGTTGAAGCGGCTCCGGAAGCTGAAGAACCGGAAGAGCATGAGGTCGCTGAAGATCCTGAAGTGGAGGTCGATGAGCCTGACGACGTGGAAGTCGATGAAGACGCGCCTGAGCATGAACGCCTCTCCCGTGAAGAGGAGGTGCGTCGTCAGGAGCAGCTCGAAAGAGCCAAGGATTTGCAAAGACGGGCTAACCGGAATCTGCGTGATAACGAGTTTCAGGAAGCGATTGATAAGTATCAAGAAGCCAAGGAGATATTACAGAATGTCAGCCGCGTCGATGAGGATGTGAGAAATCGCATTGATGCAACCGAGCGTTCCGTCGGGGATGCTTACAATCAGTGGGTGCAAACCATAAAAAGAGAGGCTCGCGAGGCTGCGGATGTGGCTAGGTGGGATGATGCTCAGGACGTTCTGAGCGAGGCCGCCGAAACCTTGCCGGGAAGAGCCGATGAGTTCAATAGAATGGCGGAAAGGCTTGAAGAACAGCGACGGGATATTGAATTTCAGACACGTACAAGGCCGGAGGATGTTGACCCCGAGAAAGAGGAACGTGAGTTCGACATTGATGTGCTGAAAGAACAGGCGAAGATTCTTTATGAAAACGGCCGTTATATGGAGGCGAAGGAGCAATTTGAGGAGGTTCTGGATCGAGACCCCTATTCATTAGTGGCGGTGCGCTATCTGCGTCGCATCGCGGAAAAGGTCGATGATAAAGGCGAGGAAAGGCGGATAGCCACTCGCGAAGAGATGCTGGCGGAGACCACTTGGACTTGGTCGCAGCCGGTGAAGCCGCTGGAGAGGGAAGAGGAAATGGTAGAGCCTGGCCGGCCGGTGGAGAGAGAGGCCCCGCCGGATGCCGCCATTCGGCAGAAACTGCGTGAAATAATTATTCCGCGGGTAGAATTTGAAGAAGCGACCATTCATCAGGTGGTTGGTTATCTGCAAAGGCAGAGTCGGGAACTCGATCCTGACGATGAAGGAGTTAATTTCGTGTTGAATTTGGCCGATGACCCTGATGCAGCTCCACGACTGGAACGACGTCCCGACAGGGATGACTTTGATGATTTCGACGACTTTGACGAGCCGGAGGAAGTGCAGGACATAGGTGCTTTGACATTGAATATGGAAAATGTCCCGCTCGGGGACGTGATCCGGTTTGTTGCCATGTCCGCCGGATTGCATTATGTAATCGATCCGAGGGCGGTGATCATCTCTGATCGTGAATTGCCGGCTGGCGAGATGTACACCCGATTTTTCTCTATCACTCCGGGTATTTTCAGGCGGGAGCGGACTGACGATAGAGATGATGACGATCCTTGGGGGATGGATACCGATATTGCCGAACGAGAGGAAGTGTCACCGGATGACGTGAAGGCTTATTTCCGGGACCTTGGAGTGTCATTTCCTGAAGGCTCAAGCATACGTTACGATACTCGCACGGGAAGGCTTGTGGTTTATAATACTGCTGAAAATATTCAGCGGATTGAAGAGCTGATTCCTGAACTGGCGGCGACTCCGACGCAGGTGATGATTGAAGCCAAGTTTGTTGAAGTATCACAGAACGCTTTGCAGGAGATGGGAATGCAGTGGGCTATCGCTCAGGGGCATACAGCTTACGAAAGCAGCTCCGGGTCAAGGCGGCTGGATATTGACGCGTCCGATTTAACCACGGGAGTTCGTACGGTTTCAGATGCCTTGCCGACAGGCGCCACTGGAGACTTCCTCTCGGCGGCTGCCGTCTTGGGAAATCTTGAACTGGACGTGGTACTGAACGCTTTGGAGCGATCCGACAAAGCGGATATACTTTCCGCCCCCAAAGTTACAACTATTTCTGGTGAGCCGGCAGCGATGAGAATTGTTACTGAACGTTATTTCCCGATAGATTGGAATGAACCTGAACTTACGTTTGACGATGATGGTCAGATACAGAGTGTAATACCTTCAACCCCGGTTTTCGGAGACGCAGAGGAGATGGGGGTTATTCTGGAGGTGACACCGGAAGTTGAACCGGACAATTATACTATCAACTTGCAATTAACCCCGCAGGTAGTTGAATTCCTTGGTTACGATACAGAATTGGATACTGTGGACCCAGGAACCGGTGTATCATATCGAGCGTCCATGCCGATAATTGAACGTCGCAGAGTTGATGCGCAAGTGCTGGTTTACGATAGTGAAACAGTGGTCCTTGGCGGCATGATCGGTGAAGAATTGTTCGAGTTTGAGGACAAGGTTCCGATACTTGGTGACATACCGCTTCTGGGACGGCTTTTCAGGAGCAGGGGCAAGCAGTCGGAAAAACGGAACCTGCTAATTTTTGTAACTGCACACTTGGTGGATCCGTCCGGTCAGCCCGTGCGTGATCAGCCGCTTCCGGGAGTTCCCGATTTTCGACGTTGATCTGAAAAAATGAGATAGCTATTGTTAGAGCGTTCACCCCCTCGCGAAGGTGAACGCTCTTTTTTTTGGCACAAAAAGTCAAAAAAAACTGGACAAGGTTCGAGACAAGGTTTTTTATGCCGCAACAGTCTCACCCTCAGGGTATTCGGCGTGCATCGCGCCGGCGATCAGGCTTATGTGAAACACGGTCGTTTTGTTCTCCGTTTTTCCCACTAGAAACGAACCATTTTATATCAGTGTTAATCTGTGTCCATCCGTGGTTTTATTTTCTGCCTTTTTTCACCACGGATTAACACGGATACACACGGATAGGGTCACGGTTCTTCGTTAGCCGCTGTTTCCATCCGGGGTATCAGGCGCTTTGCGCCGGCGGCTGGGCTTGTATGAGACACCAGGTTTTTATAGCCACAATACGAAACCTCACTCCATAACATCTTTTTCAACGATCGCTCCGGGGCGAGTGCCGGTGGAGGGCCAGAATTTTCGTCCCGGATAAATGCTGGTGTGAATGCCTGTGTGCACACCGCGGCCGACCACCGTGCCGAATTTGCGTCTTTCAGTATTCACTAGCTGCCCATCGATCATCGAACGATGATCGCCGTTATCATGGCGAAGATTGGCGGTAATCGTGCCGGCGCCGAAATTAACTTTCTCCGCCAGGATTGAATCACCGCAATAGCTCAGATGACCGAGAGAACAGCCGTTCATGATCAGGGAATTTTTTATTTCCACTGCCTGACCTATATGGCAGTTATCGCCGATGGAAGTACCGCCGCGCAGATAGCAGTTGGGGCCGATCTTACAATTTTTGCCGATAACCACCTTGCCCTCAATAAAGACTCCCGGCAACAGACGAGTACCGGCACCAACGACCGCTGTTCCTTCGATAACCGCCAAAGGGCTGACATCCCCCTGGAGGTCGGACTCGGACAATGAACCGACCGCCAGTTCATGGGCTCTCAGAAGATCCCACGGGTATAGAATACGAAAACTGTCAGCGTCGGCACTGAGAACTTTATCGGGCAAGTTCTCCGGATCAGTGTCCCCTTCCGTTCCCAGCCAGGCGATGACTTCGCCCCGCCGGTCTTTCACAGCTCCAGGCCGTTCCAGGGTTATCAGCTGAGAGATAATATTCTCTGAAAACCAGCAGTCGGAAAAGAGATACAAACACAAATCATCATCCCCAGCTTCTCTCTGCTCCAGAGCCCGGCGGGCTTTCATATCAGTCCAGTCACTGAGAACTCGGCTACCTAGGGGTGTCTGTGTCAATGGCAGGTCAATGGTTATGGGCTGACATTTGTCTTCCCGGCCGGCCGGTGAAAAAATTTGATAATTCATCAACCTAAATCCTTTTTAGCCGCGGCGCACAGCCGTTCAATCCAGCTGTCCACGGTTTCAATCGACGGCGCTTCCACCAGAAAGCGTATTTTATTTTCGGTGCCGGAGTAGCGCACAATCACCCTGCCCTCTTCGCCGAGAGCTTCTTTGCAGGCGCCGATCTCGGCCACCATCGTGGGCTGTTCCTCCACCGGTTTTTTAACGCCCACCTGCATACTGTGAAGTTTCTGCGGGTATTCATCGAAACAGTCCGCCAGCTCCCTCAGGGACTTACCGGTTTCGCGCATCAGCCTAAGCACTTGCAAGGCACCGACAATTCCGTCACCGGTGGTGGCGTAATCAGCGAAAATCAAATGGCCGGACTTCTCTCCGCCCAGGTTGAAATTACCGGCGCGCATGGCTTCAATTACAAAACGATCTCCGACATCGGTCGTCTTAACGTTTATGCCGTTTTCTTCCATTTTCCGCACCAGTCCGAGATTACTCATGGAAGTCACCACGAGAGTGTTGTGATTCAATTCATCCCTGGACTTGAGATCCAGCGCGCACATGGCCAGAACCCGGTCGCCGTCCACTTCGTTGCCGGCGGCGTCACAGAAGACCACACGGTCCGCGTCGCCGTCAAAGGCAATTCCCAAATCGGCTCCGTTCTCGACCACCACCTTGCCGACAGTTTCCGGATGCAAAGCTCCGCAACTGTTATTGATGTTATAACCGTCCGGAGAGGCGAAAATTTTTATCACCTCCGCTCCGAGTTCTTTGAATATCCAAGGAGCTATCTGATAAGCGGCGCCGTTAGCGCAGTCCAGCACCACCTTCATGCCGTTCAGCTCCAGGCCGCGGGAAGTGCTCTTTGCGTATTCGATATAGCGTCCGCGAGCATCCTCAACACGGTAGGTTTTCCCCAGGTTATCGGAGCGAATATGATCGCTCACCAGTTCTCCACTGAGGACATGTTCCTCAATCTTCTTTTCCAGTTCATCAGAAAGCTTAAAACCTTCCGAATTGAAAATTTTTATGCCGTTGTCATCGAAGGGATTGTGTGAAGCCGTCAGCATGATGCCCGCATCGCAGTTCATGGTTTTAGTTAAGTGCGCCACCGCCGGAGTGGGAATCGGTCCGGCGAGAAAAACATCCATACCCATGGACACCAGGCCGCTGGTCAAAGCTGTTTCCAGCATGTACCCGGAAAGGCGTGTATCCTTGCCGATTAGCGCTTTACAGGTTCCATGCCCCTTTGCTTCCATAACATGCGCCAAGGCCTTGCCCAAACTGAGGGCGATTTCCGGAATCACCGGGTAAGCATTGGTCTGCCCCCGGATACCATCAGTACCGAATAATGTTGTCATAATAGATTCCTTTTCAAATTGAGTGGACAGCTTGTTTCAATTCACATTCAGAAATAATGCATTGTTCGTGACAGAGTTCAGGTTTCGGGTTTCAGGTTTCAGAATTTCGTACCCAAGCAGGTTGCTTAAGCGTAACCAACTAAGAGTGGGCTCAAGTGTACGATTAAGTGGGGGGTTAAGTGTCATGGGCTTCAGGCCTCTCTTCTAAACACTTCGGCTTCCTCTTCATCCCACCCTTCGTCTCACACTTACTTGGTTACGCTTAAACCACTATCTTTATCGGTCACTGCACGATCCGCCTTGTCAAGTCCTGACACCTGAAACCTGAGATCTAAAACCAAGCTGGTGCCCATAAAATCTAAGAAAAACTATTAGCAACTCATTCGTTTTGAGAAAAAGCCTTAATCTTCCATCAAGCCGGCAACTGCATCGACTGGCGACGAAAAGACCAGCACATATAAGAAACAGTTACAAAATAGCTTGCCGGCAGCCGGTCCAGAGAACCGATAAAAACATCCAGCAGAGCGGTTCGGCCGCCGACCCCCATGGGGCCGATATTCAATTGATTGGCCTGTTCCAGAATTTGCGACTCCAGTGCCGCCAGACGGGAATTCTGACTGCGTTCACCAATGATTCGCAGAAACTGACGCTTGCTTTCCTGATAACCGCTGGCCCGGTCACCGCCGACACAAACTCCCAGCACTCCTGGGGAACAGCCGCGCCCCTGCGCCCGCCAAACCGCATCCAGACAACAGCGACGCACCCCTTCCAAATCTCTTTCCGCTCCCACCTGCTCTTCCGGCAGCGCATACTGTGTGCCGACATTCTCACAGCCGCCGCCTTTCAGCACCAGAGAAACCCGGGATTCGCCCTCCGGCTTGGTATTCCAATGAATCACCGGCATACCATTGCCCCAATTGTCGTCGGAACCGCGTCCGCTAAGAGTATCCACACAATTCCGCCGCAGCAGTCCTTTTTCCGTAGCCTCTTTTACCGCCTCCCGAGCCGCCGCGGTAAATTCTTCCCGACACAGTTTCGGCGCGGCCTCCACCCAGAACAGCAGCGTACCGGTATCCTGGCACAGAGGACGGCTCCGGTCTCGAGCCAGCTCAATATTTTCCAACATCACCGACAGCGTTCGATAAGCGTTGCCGCCCGATTCTTCGCTTTCCGCCGCCTTTCGTAAAGCCTGTTCGACATCCACCGGCATGTCTGTGGAAGCCCGGCGGATCAATTCAAGCACAGATGATTTAAGATATTCATTCATGATTATTCAAAACGGATAGCGGCGCTGCGACCATGAGCACTGAGACCTTCCGCTTCCGCCAATGCGGTTATCGCCGGCAGCTCCCTTTGCAGGGCCTCCCGCTCATATTTGACAACACTGATACGTCGAAAAAACTGCTCCACCGTCAGGCCGCTGAAAAAACGGGCGGCACCGGCGGTGGGCAGAACATGACTGGGACCGGCGACAAAATCACCGACCGGTTCCGGAGTCCAGGGCCCGATAAAAATCGCGCCGGCGGCCTTGATTTCAGAGGCCATCTCATCAGCGCCGGCACACATCAGTTCCAAATGCTCGGGAGCGTAAGCGCCGGCGAAATCAGCGGCTTCCCGAAGATCGGGGAAACATAACAAGTAAACCCCCTGTTCCAGGCACTGACGAATGAAATCTCCACGGCTCAGTTGCGCACACTGCTTTTCAACTTCATCCGCCACCTGCCGCAGCCAGGTTTCCGAATCACTGGCCAGCACCGCTTGTTCATGGCCGGAGCCATGCTCAATCTGCGATAACATATCCGCCGCCGCCCAGCGCGGATCGGCCTGCTCGTCGCCAATGACCATAATTTCGGAGGGGCCGGCAACCATATCCAGGGCCACCCGACCGTAAAGCTGGCGCTTGGCCGCAGTCACGTAAGCATTGCCCGGGCCGACTATTTTCTCCACATTTTTAACTGTTTCCGTGCCTAGCGCCAGAGCGGCGACACCGTATACTCCGCCGAGCCGCATGACCTGCTCCGTCCCGGACTCCATGGCGGCGAACAAAATAGCCGGATCAACGCTCCCCTCGGGTCCCGGCGGTGTCGTCAGGATAATCTCTTCGACTCCCGCGGCGGAAGCCAAAGCGGCGGTATGAAGAACCGTCGAGACCAGCGGCGCAGTTCCCCCCGGAACATAAGCGCCGACGCGGGAAAGAGGATGAAAAGTTTCTCCCAGCTCCACCCCCGGGCGCGGAGACTGGCGCCAGGCGACCGGCACTCGATGACGGGCCAGCTGCTTAATCTGGGCGGCTGCCAGTTCTATCGCCCGGCGTAAACTGCTTGAAACCTTTTCGGTGGAGTTTTTTATCTCTCGCGGTTGAACAGTGAAGTTCTCCGAGGTCAATTCAACCTGGTCGATTTCACGGGCATAACGGCTGATTGCCGCGTCGCCTTCTCGAGCCACAGCTTCGATAATCTCGGCCACCCGTTCTTCGATTCCCGGAGGGACTGCCGGACGGTCTATCAGTTCCTGCAACCGCGCCGTAAAATCCGATTGAGTATGCTTGAATGTGCGCATGAATTCATTTTTTCGTGAAAGATAGTTGTTTCCAATTTCAGCTGGCTGCGCGGTAAGATTGCACGTGCCTGAGTACGACAAATGTAAAGTCTACCGGACGTAATAATACGTCCGCGCGGTAGCCCAATATACCGGACGTAATAATACGTCCGCGCGGTAACTCAATATTTTCTCACCCCGAAACCGCTTCCCGCGCCGCCAAAGAAAATCCGTCGGTTCCGGCCACCGCGCAGGCCGCGGTCACCGGCCGTTCAAATTCAGCGAACACCCCCTGCCCCAGCAAATAATCACAAGCTGAAAGGGGATCACTGACGGCAAAATCATTATCCGCGAAACTGGAATCCGGAAAGTTATGCTCGTAAGTGCAGATATAAAAGAGCCTCCCGGGCTGGAGATCCATTTTCCGCACCAGCAGCGCGTCATGACGCGCGATGCCTAGGTAAGCGGAGTCACCGCGCCGATTAATCACGGCGGCAATGCGGGGAGTGTTGTAGGCATCTTTTTCATAGTCCAGGGTCAGCAGCACTGAAGCCAGAGCGTCGCGCGGAGGCAGGCCGGCGGAAAGTTTCTCACAGACAGGGTCGGTTTGAGTGCCGTTGGTGGCAACAGCATACTCGCCAGTTAAACGCAGACAGTTGTAGGCGATATATGGGTTTTTCTGAATATCCCCCTCGTGTCCCGGTTTCGGGACAATGGCCGCGGTTTCATTGAGAATCACTGCGTGGCGATTGGGGAAGGAACGGGAAGAGACTCGATACATCGCCGCCGAAGCCCCTTGCTGGGACAGGCCGACGGCTACAATTCGTCCGACATACATTAAGCATTTATCCTTTCATGTTACAGGCAAATTAATTAAAAAAAACTCACAAGCGTCCCATGGGATGCGTTACTACAGTTTGTCTCGCATGGTTTCTGTTGTCTGACATCTGAACACTGAAACCTGAAACCACAAAGTCTCACACAAGCGTCAACGCGCGTCCGGCAATTCATCGACCATTTGTCCAATCGCCCTCTGCACCATCCGCTGTGCCTGCGGTGCCAGAGTATAGCCGGCGGCTCCTCCCAAAACGCCGCCGGTAACGGTGGCAATGTCTCGACCGCGTCCAGCGCCAACCTGAGTTCCAAGCAAGCCGCCGGTAACGGCTCCGCCCAAAGTGGCCATTGTTCGACCGGTGCCGCCGCGGCCGCTGCCGATCCATAAAACTTCTCCGGTTTGCGAATCCACCATCCGCCCGGTGAGGCTGAGCTTTTCACCGTCAATTTTAACATCAAGCATCATAACGGCGGGAATATTCATGATTTCCCCGATCCTGGCCGCCTCCCGAGCGGAAGTGCGGTCGGAAACCTGAAAATCCTGTTCTTCCATAACTTGCTGGACGCGACTGCGCTCAACCACCCGATAGCCTTTCTTCATCATCTCCATGGAAAGATAATCTTCCACCTGGTTCTTAACCGCGTCTCCTCTGATATCGCCGGTGATATCAACCACCGCGACTCGGTCGGGACTGGCTTCCCTGAATCCAGGAGAAACCACACTTTCGCCTGTAGCGCAGCCGTTCAAAATCAAAGCGGCCGCACAAATCATCATCAAACCACTAAAACGCAATTTATTCATTGTATTCACCTCGTCAATTTTTATTTGTTATCATTTGAATTAGATTACCACCGGAAACAGACAAAAAACGACAGAGCAATCATTCTCTAATATATCTTTAACCTTTGTTCATTCAACACGACTTGTTAAACTCCACATGTTAAAAACAGAACATTCAGCAGCTGCCATCCGTAGTGTAATCGTTAAGACACCGGCGAAGATAAATCTGTTCCTGGCCATTCGCGGCAAAAGAGCCGACGGGATGCATGAGTTGGAGTCTGTTTTTCTGCCGCTGCCGGATCTATGTGATACTATAACTGTAACCCCTATCCACGGCAGGGAGCCTGAAATCACCTGTAGCCACCCGCAGGTTCCAGTTGACAGCTCCAATTTGGTTTACCAGGCCGCAATTGCTTTTGCGGAAGAAGCAAAAATCCCCCCGGCCTGGCATATACACATCGATAAAAAAATACCCGTGGCCGCAGGCCTGGGCGGCGGCAGTTCAGACGGCGCCGCCGTGCTGAATGCTCTGGAGGAGATAACCGGAATCACGCTTGGTGACAGCCGACGCCATCAAATGGCCCGCCAACTCGGAGCTGACGCGCCCTTCTTCCTGAATCCCCTTCCCTCCTTAGCCCGCGGCATAGGCGATAAACTGGATCCGGTTACACTTAACTGCTCTATTCCGATTCTATTGTTAAACCCCGGCGGCCTCCCCGTTTCCGCCGGCTGGGCTTATCAGCGAATCCGCGGAAGTTTCGATGACCTAATGGAAATCTCCTCCATACCTTTATTAAAAGCAATGTGGGAGGGGGATCTAGAAAAAATTGCCCGAAATACTCGAACTCGTTTTAACGAACCGCTTTTGCAGAAAATTCCTCTATTACAAATGTTTTTTGACTTCCTCCGGAATCAAGATTCCATGGCAAGCCATGTTTCCGGCAGCGGCCCGACGGTTTTCGCCGTGTTCAACTCTGAAGAACAAGCAGCCGCCGCGGCGTTAAAAGCTGAAAAAGAATTCAGCGGCAATGTGTGGACCTGGCATGGTGCGGCGCGCGCCTCGAAAAACACTGCAAACAGCCTTAGATAGAGCCCGTCCGGAAAGGGGTTGAGACCTGATTTTGTGCTCACCTTGTCTCGCACCTTGTCTCGCACTTAGTCCGAAAAATGAGGAATCGAAAGAAAACCAGATCCGCCTGAGGTAGACAAGGCTGAGTTTCACATAAGCCTGACCGCTGGCTCGAGGAGCCTGATACTCCGAGCGAGAGACTGGTGCGGCATAAAAAACCTTGTCCCTAATCCGCCTGAGGCGGATTAGGGACAAGGTTCGGGACAAGGTTCGAGACAAGGTTCGAGACAAGGATATATATTCCAAGTCTCACACAATCTTGACAACCGACGCAGAATATAATCACTCGAAAAGAAAAGAGACAAAATGAAAGCGGTAGTGCAGAGAGTTACGGATGCCCGAGTGGAGGTGGACAATGAAACTGTCGGCGAAATCGGCCCGGGGCTGGTTATTCTGCTGGGAGTTCACCATGACGACACGGAAAAGGAAGCACGCTGGCTCGCCGACAAATGCGCCAATTTAAGGATCTTCCGGGATCAGCAGCAGCGCATGAATCGTTCAGTCCAGGATATCGGCGGCGAAATCATGGTTGTATCACAGTTCACTCTTTACGGTGACTGTGCCAAAGGGCGCCGCCCCAGCTTTGTGGAAGCGGCGCCGCCGGAAATTTCCGACCCGCTTTATCAACTCTTCAGTCAGGTCATCCAGGACACAACCGGCCTGAAGGTCGCCACTGGCATTTTCGCCGCCGATATGCGGGTAAGTTTGACCAATGACGGCCCAGTCACCATTATCCTCGAGAAAAACGCCTGATTAATGCATGCAAATTCGGCCATGCGGCAAATTTGACTCGCAATTTATTTCAGGCCAAACCGTCACTTTTTCCAGGATATACTGACCGCCGCCGCGGGTTCCAGAACCTGGAAAGTAAAAGACTCGGTTAAAAACAGATTAACCGCCTTGGTTGAATGTGAATGATAGCCGATGGAAAAATCCTGGCCGCAGGTGAAGACATAATCACCGCCGCGACAGCTTAAAATAATCCCCGCCTGCATCACTGCCGGACTCCATTTGATGTCGGTTCCGGTCAATTCCTGTACGCGCTTGTGCAGAGGATAACCTTTATCATCACCGGCCATTATCATTTGATAGGCTTCCGTTCCCAGAACCAGCTGGTATGGACCGTTGATTCCCTGCTTCTGCAAGGCCACGATGCCTTCTTCAAAAGCGGCGAGGCAATCGGCTGGGTTCTTGGACATGCCGATCGGTTTGCCGGCCGCCTGACCGATGCCGGTGATCTGAGCCTCGGAAAAACCGTTGAGAACAGCCGTTTCCTCAAAGACCGCTCCTTGTTGAGCCGCCTGCGTGACCGCGTCCAGATCGGGTGCCTGGGCGCCGCGTTCCAAGTTGTCCAACTCCCATATATCAAGAGAAAAGGGCACTCTGATTTCGGTCAAAGGCTGAACCTGACGTAATCCCCAGTTAACTCCTTTCACCAGCTGCTTGCCGCCTTCTTTCATGGTGCCCAGATTGACCGCCGCCTTCTCCCAGCCCTCGGGTCCGACGAAGTCCACCAGGCCGCGAAAAGCCAGATTGCCTCTCAAAACGCGCGCCGCTTCCTGATCAATCTCATTCCAGGCGCTGTCAGTGATTGGAGCCAGTGATCTTTTTAAAATATCCATCTTTCATTTCCTTATGTTTTTTGATAATACAAAGCAATAAATCAGTTCACTACCAAGGCATCAAGAACTGAGCTAATCCATTTTCCCAATGCCCAAGCCAGAGCTGGAGACGTCGCCGGGAGCGTCATTTTCCCCGCCCTCTTCAGCCTCTTCGATCTGGGTGATCGGCAGAGTGGAAAACAGGTAGGTCGACAATTGCTCGTCAAACTCGCTCATATTGCGACGGAGATATTCAAGCAGCATACCGGCGTGCTCAATCTCTTCATTGCGGTTGTGTTCAAGAACCGCTTTCAATTCCGCGTCCTCAGTCACATCAGCGCGCTGATTATACCAGTCCACCGCTTCCAGTTCTTCCTGCAAACTGGCGATGGCCCGATGGATATTCTGAGTTTTCTGACTTAAACCTGCTTCATGATAACCAGTGCTCATATTTATGCTCCTTGGCGTTTTTGGGTTTTCGGTTTAGAAACAATTACACAGTCGTTCCAAAGGATGACGGAACTAACCTTCTCCTGAACCAAAGTCCAAATAGATTCAGGTTCTGGACAAGGTTTGAATTTTATTCGGACGGAACAATCCGTCCGCGCAGTGGTTTTATTTTTGTCATGTTATGTTATTTTTTTTCTATTTAGTCTGCAAGTGGCCAGACGGTAATCTTGGCTCGTGAATTATTCAGGCTTGGAACTCTCCGCCGCCTTGGAAGGACGGAGCGCCTGATCAACCAGCATAATCGGAATGTCATCCCGAATCGGGTAAAGCAGGCCGCACTGTTCGCAGGCCAGATATTCTCCCTCGTCTTTTTTTACCGGTGTAAGAGCGGGGCGCTGCTCACAAGCCGGACACCCGAGGATAGATAACAACTTCTCGCTGATCATTTTTTACACCGCTGGTTTGGAATGAAACGCGACTCTTGCTCAAAACGAATGGGTAACAGCTTGGTTTCTGGTGTCAGGTTTCAGGTAAAAATTCCAAGTTCAATATTCACCATTCAATATTCAAAACTGTGCTTCAGATAAGCCCCGCCCCCGGCGCAAGGCGCCAGATACCCCGGAACAGAAATAGTAATTGGCATCCGTGTAATTGCAAGCGCATGGACAGTTTCGGAGTAATGCTTCAGTGAAAGGTGGGAAATTCGTGCTCCTATGACTGACACATTACGCCCCGGCCGAATCACGTCTGCCCCGGTCAGGTGTTCAGTTCCAGGCCTGCTCCCGGCTTTTTCGAGGCCGCGGGCGGAATTTCGGAGATTGACCAAGGAAGTAACAAGGATTATCATAAAAAACCGTCTCCACCGTGTCATCATCGTACCCCCTTCTCCGCATCTCGAAGACGGCGTCATGCAAAGTGCCTGGATCCGAAGGCCCCCAGTCTCCGGAAGCGTCCACCATCATGCGGTCGGCGCCGTAAACTTCGAGTATGTCAACCACCCTCTTAGGAGAATTTTTAGTAATCGGATAAATGGTCATGGAGGACCAGAAACCAGCGTCCTTGATCATGCCCACGGTATGTTCTTCAGCATGATCGAAGCAGACTTTCTCCGGGTCAACCCCGCCGTGGCCGCGCAGATAATCAATCATTTTGCGGGTGCCTTTAAGTTTATCATCCAGATGAGGAGCATGAATCCACATCGGCAAATCCCTTTCCACGGCCATTTCCACCTGCATGGTGAAGATTTCCATTTCATTATCGGTATTTTTATTCAAACCGATTTCTCCGATGCCCAGCACATTGGGTTTATCGAGAAACTCCGGTATAAACGCAACAACCTCCTTGGCCAAAGACAGATTGTCAGCCTCCTTGGGATTCATGCATATCCAGGCATAATGCTCAATCAGGTATTGCGCCGCTCTTTGCGGTTCAAAAGTGGTGATATGGGTAAAGTAATCATGAAAAGCCAGCGCGGAAGTTCGGTCATAGCCGGCCCAGAAGGAAGGCTCACAGCACGCCACCGTGTGCATTCTGGCCATCCGTTCATAATCCGCTGTCGTACGGGCAATCATATGTATATGTGGTTCAATAATACGCATAAAATAACTTCTTTTTTTTAGTTTCCCAAGTCCGAATGCCGGCCGAATATCTCATTATAAAACTCACTTATGTGAGGCTTCGTGGTTTCAGGTTTCAGTGTCCAGGTGTGTCAAGTCCTGACTAAAAGTTGACACCTTATTAATAGCTAGACCCTCTGCGAAAAGGTGTTTGCAGTCTCTACACGCACAAAAAAATAAAACTTTGTCTCGCACCTTGTCTGGTTTTCTGTCGATTCCTCATTTTTCAGACTAAGTGCGAGACAAGGTGCGAGACTAGGAAAGTACAAAACAGCCTTTCTGAAACCCGAAACCTGTATTCCATACCGACTCGAAACTCATTCGGACAGTTCATTCAGAACCCGCTGGGCGCGATCACTTTTCTCTTCCACGGCGATCCTTCCAAGCCGGCGCAGCAGATCCAAGCGGCTGTCAGACGTTCCTCCGGCCCGCTCAATACGATCAAAGGCGGCGGCCACTTCCAGAAGATGAGCCCGCATCTCCAGATATTCCATTTCCAGCAGCTGATCACCGTCTTTAGGTATTCGCAATTTCATTAACACACCCCGATGTTTTTCATACTATGTCCTGATTCCGTTAATTTCATTCTCCGCCTGACAGCACTGTGACAACTCTCAGGTTACTCAGTTCCGCCACCGGTTCCATATTCAGACGGGCGAAAGGAAGCTCTTCCGGTTCACTCTGCCGCCGCCTATCATCCGCCAGCAGCCGTCCCACCTCAATGCCGCCCGGCGCCAAACCGCTGAGGCCGGAGGTTTCAACAATGTCGCCGCTTTCGTAATCCACATCCACCGGCAGATAATCAATTCGGGCCATAGGTCTGCGTGTGGACCTGTTTTCCGCGGGATCCAGCCCCATCATTACTCCAGTCACTTCATGTTCCCGCAGGCGGACGCTCAATCTGCACTCCGGGTTCGACAACACGGCCACCATGGAGCTTGTCTCTCCCGCTTCAATCACCCTTCCCACCGCCTGATCACCGCGCAGCACCAGGTTCCCCTCAATCACCCCATGTTTGGCGCCGCGATTGATCCGGAAACGCCGATTCCAGGAAATCGGGTCGCGGGCGATCACCAAGGCCGTCAATCTTTCCCAGCCGGCCATCGGCGCCAATTCCAATTGTTGACGCAATTGTTTGTTTTCCTCCTTAACCTGTTCCGCCACCGTAAGCTCAGTGCGCAGACGATATACTTCCTCCTGTAAAGATTCCAGCCGCCGTCGTTCCATGGCCGACAGCGGAATCATGCCGCGCACTCCTTCCATTGCCCAATTGACTCCCTGCCGGGAGCCGCTCAAAATCGGACGAACCCCGCCGCTTACAACATTCCTGGCTCCCGGAATCAGGGAAACCGCCAACATAGTCAGCAGTGACAGACCGGCAATGAAAGCCGGAACTGCTCGATTAGTTGCTTTGTTTCGCGGAGTGATTATTGTGTTCATCTGTTTTCCCGCGGCAGACATCAGTACGTGCAAAGGCCGGTGGTGTTGCCGATAAATTTCATTGCCCCCTTAAAGGATAAACGCATCCCTTCCGCCTGGTATTTTTCATAACCAACCGTGTAATGCAGCTCCCCCTGGTTATCCCAAAGCCGATCAAACACCTCTCCGAATTGTTCTCCCTTTTGACGCGCATTCCGCAAATAAAGAACAGATTCAAGATTTTGATCGCGCAAATTACGAATAGTAAAATTGGAGGAACCAACCATCAGATTTTCGGTTCCCTTGTCTTCATTGAATTTTCTCAGAGCCTTAAAGTGAGCCTGTTCTCCATGCGTGTCAAACCAGCGCAAATGTAAATCGCGCTCTTCTTTCTCTGTCGCCCAATTATACAGCCGGGCCGCGGTGACTCGATTCGGAACACCATGCTTCTCTCTTCCAAAAGCATCTTTATTGGGGTCCAGAAGGAGACGGACGGAAGCGCCGCGGTGAACGGCCTCTTTGAGTTCCGAGATCACCCCCGGATCGGAAAGGTAAAACATCATTATTTGAATCTTATCCCCTTCCTCAGCCGAGATCAGCAGACGGACCAATCGCCGAGCAACTTTTTCTTCGGATAAATACTGCACCAGGACTTTATCCTCCCCTTCATAAGCGGGAGTTTCTCCAGGCCAATCCCGCATTTTTCCTTCCAGCTGTCGCACCAGCCTGATGGCGGCGTCAGGACCGAAATACAGCTCCGGTCTCCGCAAAAGCGAAGCCCTGGCCAGGTTATACTCACTGAACACAATTTCCTGTATCGGTCCTTCCCGCGCCAGTTCCACCGCCACATTGCCGTGGGCGCTGCTGGCGCTGTGGGGATTGCCGGAGCTGATCAGGGCGCGCCAGCTGCCGTCAGCCCGCCGCACCGCCGCCACTTTGCGATGATTAGCTTTGAAATTCAGTAAACGTGACAACTGCCGCGGCGAAAAACTCTCCCCGTGCTCCTCGAATGGATTCGGCAGGAAAGATAAATCCATGACCGGCGCCAGCACAAAGTTGAAATAACTGATCACCCGATAGAAAGGAGAGTAAACAAAATTGCTGTCGGGCAGCTGTCGAAGATCTGTCAGTATCACATGTCCCCCCGCCTCTTTCAAAGGCAGCAGATCCGGCGGACAGGAGGTTTGGTAAAGACTGTTGATAGGATCGGTAATGAAAAGAATAAAAATCTCCGGGTTCCGCTGTTTCGTCTCGACCAAAGCTTCCACCAGTTCCTGGGTGACATCCCGGTAAAACTCATCATCCTCCGGACCCCGAAAACGATTTACTAGAAACATATCCAGAATAATCTGTTCTTCGGCCTCCTCAATCATCTCCAGCAAAGTGTCGAATATCTCCTGTTCAGTGACCCTGCTCCCCTCCTCGTCAACACCGGTGATATCGAACAGCAGCCGTAGATTCTCGGGGTTTACAGACATAACCGGGCTGGCCACATTCGTACCGCTGATATTGCCGGAGCCCAGATTCAGCAGCAGCCCGAGCAGATATATCGTCAGCAGCAATCCCAGGCAGCAAAGCACCAGACGGCGGCGCCAGCGAGTGCGGCCGGCTTTTTTCTTGCCATCGCCGGAAGAATCCTTTTTGTCTATTTTACGCCAGAAACGCATAGCCATACTATACAGCCGAAAAAGACTATGAAAAATCAATAGTTTAAAAAGTTAATTCCCGCGCTATATTAACCGCCACAATTCTGGCACTAGGGTAATCATAGCTAGAGGGTATGCGAAAAGGTATCTCCGGAGGCTTAAAGTTCATACGCCCCCGCCGGGCTTGTCCCGGCGGAGCGAAAGATTGCAAATAAAAGAATGTTCAAGCTTTTTTTTCCGCGGCATGTCGGCTCGCCGTCATGCCGCGGAAATGAGGGGGGTGTCTGCAAATTTCTGAAAACCAATCTACTGCTCCGCCGGGACAAGCCCGGCGGGGGCATAAAACACTTTCCGAACGAGGTCTAACTAAGGAGAAAACGAAAAATGCTCAACAAACAACCAGGCAATGTTTATGAAGGCAGGATGGAAGCTGCCGGCTTACGATTCGCGATTGTCTGCAGCCGTTTCAATGAATTCTTCACCAGCAAGCTTCTTGACGGCGCCTTGGACTGCATTGTCCGCCACGGCGGAACCGGCGAGAACATTGAGGTGGCCTGGAGTCCCGGATCATTCGAGATCCCCACCATCGCTCAACGTTTGGCCGACTCTGGTCGTTATGACGCGGTGATCGCTCTCGGGGTGGTTATCCAGGGAGCGACCGCCCATGCGCAATACGTCAATTCGGAAGTGGCTAAAAGCCTGGCGCAGATCTCATTGCAGACAGGTCTGCCGGTGATTTACGGAGTGGTCACGGTGGAATCACTGGAACAGGCGATTGAACGCAGCGGCACCAAAGCCGGCAATCGCGGCGGCAGCGCGGCGCAGACCGCCATCGAAATGGCGAACCTGATGAAATCTCTGCCGGAGGCCCAATGACCGAAGCTGACACCAGTCCTGCCCGGAACGGCTCCGGCGAACAATTCCAGCGTCAACGCCGTTTCGCCCGCCAGTGTATTATCCAGACCCTTTACCAATCAGACACCGCCGACGACTGGGATTGGCCGGAAAAGAAGGCCGAAGCTTTCTGGCTGCAAACCCGGGAACTGGAGGAAAATCCACAGGAAAAAATCTCCAAAAAAACCCGTCAATTCATTTGGGAAACGCTTCGGGAAATCATTGACCATCGAGAAAACCTGGACCAGATTCTACAGGAAGCGGCCAGCAACTGGTCACTCAAAAGAATGTCGGCCATTGACCGTAATATTCTGCGTCTGGCCGCTTATGAAATCATCCACCGCCCGGATATTCCTCGGGGAGTTTCGATCAATGAAGCGGTGGAATTAGCCAAACAATTCGGAGACAAAGATTCTCCGCGCTTTATCAACGGTGTGCTGGACGCACTCAAGGAGCTGCGATGAAATCAGTGTTCAATGTTTTTCGCCGCGGATTGCAGCGGACTAAAACCACCATAGTCCGCCGGCTGCACAGCATCTTCAGTGAAACCGGTGAATGGACTGAAGAATCTTTCGAAGACCTGGAAGCTGTTTTGATCAGCGCCGACCTCGGAGTTTCCGTCAGCACCCGGCTGGTTGACGACCTGCGGGACCGCTATCAGCGGGGTTTGGTGAAAACCGCCGAAGATATCCTGCAAGTGGCTCGGGAGGATATTTCCAGTTTGCTGAATCAGCACCAGAAGCCGGAGATCAATTTCAATCCTGACGGTCCGACCGTGATCCTGGTGGCCGGTGTCAACGGCAGCGGCAAAACCACCACCGCGGCCAAACTGGCGCACCTCTTACAGCAGGACGGAAAATCCATTCTGCTCGCCGCCGGCGATACTTTTCGTGCCGCCGGCATCGAACAAATGAAGGTCTGGGGAGAGAGACTGAACTGTCCAGTGGTCGCCAGCCGTCAAGGCGCGGACGCGGCGGCGGTGGTTTACGACGCCGTCAACACCGCGATTCAGCGGTGTATCGACGTGGTGATCATCGATACCGCCGGGCGCCAGCACACCCATAAAGGTTTAATGGAAGAACTCGCCAAAGTCCGTCGCGCGGCGGCCAAGCTCATCCATGAAGCGCCGCATGAGGTCTGGCTCACGGTCGACGCTTCCACCGGCGGCAACGCTCTCATTCAAGCCCGGGAATTCGGCAAGGCATGTCAGTTGACCGGGCTTATCCTCACCAAGCTTGACGGTTCTGGCAAGGGCGGAGTGGCGGTCTCCATCTGCGAAGAGCTGGGCTACCCGATTCAGTTCGTCGGCCTGGGGGAAGGCATGGAGGACCTGCAGCCTTTTGATCCGGAAATGTTCGCCCGGGCGATTTTCGCGGAATAATTGACTTTGCCGATTTATCAGTTAAAGTAACCGCTCTTTGCGAGGCACCTTCCGCGGGCGCATAGTTCAGTCGGCTAGAACGCTACCTTCACACGGTAGAGGTCACAGGTTCGAGTCCTGTTGCGCCCACCATTTTCCCTCTTTGTTAGCATGAGCATTATTCTGTATTGCAATAAAGTGGAGATAAAACTGCTTAATTTTCAGCAAACCAATTTTATATACAAATATTTTCGCACTTTTGAATGACATAAAGGACAAAAAATGAATAAGCTGTTTAAGCCCCCCTGGCTTGTACTGAACATCCTTGTGTTGCTGTCCGTGTTCTCCTTTATTCTAATCGGAGTTGCCGCCATCACCTTGCCCGCGCCGGAAGGGGGCATGGCCGGTGTATCTCTCCTCGGCTGTCTCCTGGGTTTTTTCCTTATGGGTGCGGCCATCGCCATGCTGGCCATCATCGGCGGAATCGGCGGCGGAGTGATCTTTTCCCCCCTGATAATGGGCTTTACGCCAGTGGATAGTCTTATCGCCAGAAGCACAGGTCTGATAGTAGGAGTGTTCAGCGGTCTTATAGCGACCGGCACAGTCATGCGTAGCGGTCTGGCCAATTTAAAAATGGTTATCTTTTTGTGTGTGGCTTTCGGAGCCGCGGCTTTCACGGGAGCGTTGAGCGCGATCTGGGTGGCCAGCTATCTGGGAGACACTGGAGAAGCTTTAGTGCGCCTGCTGCTGGGTATTTTGATAACGTGCATGGTGATCTACTTCATTTTCGGCGGACGTAAAATCGAATGGCCGAAAATAAAAAAATCAGATAAAATCACCATTGCGCTTAATCTGCGACAACCATATTACGAACCTTCGCTGGGCAAAGTAATGGTTTACGATCTGATCCATATGGGCTGGCTTTTTTTGTCTATCCTGATTGTCGGCCTGATATCGGGATTTTTCGGCATGGGAGCCGGCTGGGCCATGGTGCCTTTCCAGAATTTCATTGCCGGAGCTCCTTTAAAAGTAGCCGCCGCCAACAGCGTTTCATTAGTGGGGATGGGCGGCAGTATAGCGATCTGGCCTTACTTCATGATGGGAGCTTTAATTCCCCTCTTTGCCGCTCCCTGGCTGGCGGGAACTGTCGCGGGAGGCCTGGCCGGATCGTTATTGCTGGTGCGAATAAAAGCCGGATTCATACGCTGGCTGCTGATAGCGCTTATGGGCTTTTCCGCCTGGGGGCTGATAACCAGAGCCATGGCTATGTTTCACTGGATTAATCCCACTCCCTATTGGCTGGATTTTTCGATTTTAGCTTTGCTTTTCCTCTTCGCGGGAACCAGCCTGATCAAGGAACCCAATCATGACTGAAGACAGACCAGTGGCGCCTCTTTACAACAGAATTTATGGACAAGTGGTATATTGGATAACCTTATCCACTTGCGTTATCTGTTTGATCGGAATCATTATATCCGTCCTCCGTCCTGAGGATACAGCCTTGAATCCCTACTTCACTTTCGCCATGATCTTCGAGGGAGTCTCAGGTCCGGAAATTTGGAAAATCCTGCATGGCTCTATCCCCTCTATACATTCCCTTTGGTGGAATGAACTCTTTACCGGGGACGGCTTGATAATTTTCGGTTTGACTTTGGGAACCACGGTTGTCATCTGGGGACTAATACCCACTATCTACGCCTTCGCTCGCAATGGCGTGTGGGGATACGCCGTCTTGTCCCTGATTATTATCGGTATGATTCTTTTTTCCGCCTCGGGAATAATGAAGCTGGAACCGCCGGAGCCGCGGCGTGATAACGACACACAGCCTTCCGCCGAGCAAGTCTCCAGCGGCTGGAACTCCGGCAGTTTAACGTGCCCAACAACGCGAAGCCTCACATAAGCGCCGGTTCGTGGCGCGACGCGCCGGGCACCCCGAGAGAGAATCGGGTGTTACAACACTTTGTCGCGCACTTTTTTCGATTCAGTTTTTTGTTCCCGACAAGGTGCGAGACAAGGTTCTAGACAATGGTTAAACCAACACAAATCGGAACATCAACCTTTCCGCATAACCTCTAGAAAAACGCCCATGAGAAAATTTTTTGAAGGACCGCCAAACGCAAGCGGCCGG
Organism: Lentisphaerota bacterium; assembly: GCA_003552565.1. Classification (GTDB taxonomy): domain Bacteria; phylum Verrucomicrobiota; class Lentisphaeria; order Oligosphaerales; family PUNB01; genus PUNB01. Next base: position 3,854 of record PUNB01000262.1, on the reverse strand, counting down.
AAGCAGGCGACAATTGAAGGCGCGATGGGGGATAACCAGTGGACGTGGGCAGTCGAAGCCGGCCTTTTCTCCCTGGGGCTGGAATCAGCCATACATTTTCACAACTGTCCTGACCCAATTTCCAGACTCTCCGACTGGCTGTACAACCGCCTCAACAAATCCCGGCGGCCAGGTGTGTTTATACCTTGGACGAAAATGTCCAACCGCAAGTTAATCAACCTGGCAAACCTCCATAAAACTCCGTTGGTAATAAGCCTTCAAGGGAGACTGGACAGAGAAGCGGTTGAGAACATAAGAGACATCAACCCAATCATCAGGATAATTTACTGGCGGGGCGCGCCGGTGCGAAACGAGGAACAGATACAGCAGCTGCTGGAAATGGACTCTCTAGTTGACGCGCTGCCTCTGACTTGTCAAAAGGATGTTCAGACCCTGCGTACCCGGGGAGCCGAAAATATCACTCACCTGCCTTTTGCCGCCTGCCCGTTTCACCACCACCGCAAAGTAAAAATCAATACCAGACTAAAGCGAAAATACAGTGCTGAAGTATCACTTATCTGCGATCGTGGCGACTACGAAGAAGAGCTGGCCTGCAAAACCAGCGAAGCGCTCGGGATAAAAGTGAACGTTTGGGGCGATAAAGGCTGGGAAGACAACCGCTGGATAAACTACAAAGGTCCTATACGCTCCCCTAGTGAATTGAAAATCTACGCCTGCTCGTCTATAGTTATTAACACTCGCGGCCAGGACTTTCTCCAGCATAACGGCCTGAATCCCGCCTTTTTTAAAATTCCCGCCGCGGGCGGATTTCAGATTACCGAGGAACTGCCTTTTCTCGACGAACTACATCCTTTAAACAGTCTCGTCAGCACTTTCCGCAGTCCCGATGAGCTGGCGCGAAAAGCCCGTTTCCACCTACACCATTCCAATGAAAGGGAAAAACTTAGGAAGCTGGCGCAATCGCATATACTGGAAAACGAAACCTACGGACATCGTTTCCATGGCCTCTTCGAGGAAATGAGTTTCGGACAGGACTGAGCTAGACCGTCCGGAAAGGGTTCGTTGAAGATTTTGAACTGGACGCCACAAGCTCGAAAGTGGCTGTGCGTTTTACGACCAATTAGATTAAAGCGAAAGATTATGACGAAAGCTTAGGGAAAAACGGGTGCGCCCCTTAATCTTTTGCCCTAATCTTTCGCCTTAATCTCGTTTCCGAACCCTTTACGGACGGGTCGAGCTAAATATGCCGAATTCAAAATCGCAAGCTCCAAATAAATCAAAAAAGAGTCTCAATTTCCTTCTTCCGCTTCCGAGGATTCGACGGCGCCTTCGCTCTCTTCCTTATCCTTCCCCAGTTCCCGCATCACCCGCTGATGGCAATCGGGACAAATACCATGAGTGAAATCCGCCAGTGAATTTTCTGACACATAATATTCCAGCTGCATCCATTCTTCACTCTGTTTTATCTTGACCTTTTTGCAATAGGAACAGACGCGCAGCAACCCCTGTAAGATTCGCCGCTGCTGAACATACGAGTGAGCGACAATCACAAACCCCATGACAATAATAACCGCCGTGATCAGGCTGAGGCCGAACCAGTCCGTCTCGGTTTCCCTCGAAAAAAAATACTCCGGCAGTTCAAAAAGATAAACCGCCCAAACCAGTACAATCATCAGTACAAAACCCATACCCTGCCAGAAAGGTATATAATCAAGCATGGTCTTATGCACATGCCTGATTTCAGTGGATGGAGGCTCAGTCTTCTCTTGTCTGGATTTACGCATTTATTCTACCTTCATTAAATTTTCAGCAAACACCGCCCCGCCCGGCGGAAGCGATTGTCAAACCAACCTTAATTAATCAGAATAAGACGGTTCTCCAAAGTCCCTCACCACACTCTTATCCGCCCTGCTTTGCGGCTCGGGAGAAATTAAACACCGAAAACATCCCGCCGACAGCGGCCAAGAGCGCGGCGAAAACGATCGGCAAACTGTAATTTCCCGCCATGTAACGCAAAAATCCGCCGACACCCGGACCGACAATCCCCGGAATACCATAACCGACGACAAAGACAATCGGATAAACCACCCCCACCAAGTCGGCGCCAAAGAAAACCGCGGTCTGGGCGGCATAGAGGACAAAACAGGCGCCGAAACCGAAGCCGGTTAAGCCGGCGGCGGCCACAAACAGGACTGGGCTCGAGGTTCGAGTAAACAGCAACACCAGCAACGCCAAAGCCAGAAAGAGCAGCGAAAGCGGAATGGTCATCTTGCCAAAACGATCAATCAACATTCCCCATATCAGCCGGCCAAGACTGTTTCCGACCGCGAAAATACTGATAGCCAGCACCGCGTAACCTTCCGCCACCCCGCCTTCGCGTCCAATCGCGGCCAGAGATCCAATAATCATCAATCCCCCGAAAGTGCCGGCGAACATCGCCATGACCAGGCTTCGGAAACGACTATCCTTAAACATGACGGACAAAGCCATTTCCGACTGCTTAGCAGTTGAATCTCCTTTTTGCGTCCGCATCTCCTCTTTGGGCCAGGACAACAGCGCCGCCGCCCCGCCCGCAATAACAAGATATCCGAATCCCAGTATGACAAACGCCTGAGATAACTCACGACCGTCGGCCAGCAAAGCATGCGCCGCCGAAGAAAGAACCACCGCGCCGCCGCCGAAACCGCCGACCACCAAGCCGGTAACCAGCCCTTTGCGATTAGGAAACCATTTCAGAGCGGTTATTAAGGGACATACATAACCGAAACCGATTCCCGCACCTTCGATTATCCCTTTGAAAAGTAGAAAATGCCAGAACCGAGAAGCAAAGAAACCGGCGCCCAAATAACCGCCGGCGTATAGCAAAGCTCCAAGCAAAGCCACTCGGCGAGGTCCCCAGCGATGCTGCAGACGGCCGCCAAGAATCATACAAAGAGTAAAAACGAAAATACATACCCCGAATATGTTCTGAGACCTTTCCTCGGGAATCCCGAAAGCTCTTTCTAAATGCGAAAGAAAATAACTCCAGGCGTAAACACCGCCCAGACACAGCTGAAACACAGTCGCCGCGGCCAGCACCACATATCTTTTCATATGAATCGCTAAACTTTCTTACAATGTTGAATCAGCGATCAAAACGCTTTTTTGGGTTACCAATTTAACGGAATCTTAACGGAATCAGATCAAAGTATTCAAATAGTTCCCGGCGGAGCTAGATCCTCCGCGAAAAAGGGTCGGAAACGAGATTAAGGCGAAAGATTAGGGCAAAAGATTAAGGGACGCACCCGTTTTTCCCTAATCTTTCGTCATAATCATTCGCCTTAATCCAATTGGCCGTGGAACGCACAGTCACTTTCGAGCTTGTGAGCTCCACAAAACCCTTTTCGCATAACCTCGAGCTAGAGGGCATCCGGAAAGGGGTAGTGTGCCGAATTTGTGCTGAAAAAACCTTGTCTCTAATCCGCCTCAGGCGGATTCGGGAGAAAGTTGAACTCAAAACACACAATACCCCTTTCCGGACGGTCTCAGGCTAATCAACTTTATGCTTCATACAGCCGGTCGGTGCGGGCCGCCATAATAAAATCATTTTCATGCAGCCCGCCGATCTTATGGCTGTACCAAGTCACCGTAACCTTACCCCACTGCAGAAGTATATCCGGATGGTGTCCGGCCCGCTCCGCCAGTTCGCCGACCTGGTCAGTGAACTTTAAAGCTTCGGCAAAATCCTTGAACTTAAAAATCCGGAAAATCTTGTTCACCCCGTCAGTTTCCACCATCTGCCATTGCGGCACTCCGGCTAAATAGTGGGCTATCTGCTCCTGATCAAGCTTGGGAGCGTCTCCGCGACAGGGTAC
>PUNB01000217.1 GCA_003552565.1 Lentisphaerota bacterium | reverse complement strand
AGAAACAATAATGAATATTGAATTTTGAATTCTGAATGTTGAGTTTAGGACAGACCATGCAGTTCCACTTCAAAATTCATCATTCAATATTCAACATTCAAAATTGTGTTTCACATAAGCCCGTAGATAGTCCTTATAGTCCTTGCGCCGCTGAATTACGCCTTCTGTTTATCAGAAATATAATTCGCGGCCGAACATCGATTCTTTAAGGTCCAGATAATAGAGATAGTCCTCTGGCTTGACATTCGGCGGACAGCGATGGTCGCAGAAAGGAATATAACCGCCTCTTTCAACTCCGGGGATTAAACTTTCCAAATAGGCTTTGATGGCTTCCGGCCCCTTGCCCAGTTCCATTTTGTCGACTCCGCCCATGATTCGCAGGTCCTTGCCGTGTTCCTGGAGTAATTCCACTGGATGGACGCAGCTGTTCACTTCATAGGGGAAAAGGCAGTTGATGCCGGCCTTCATAAAACCGGGCAGCAGCGGCCGGACATCGCCGTCGCAGTCGGTGTACCAGATGTCAATGCCGTGGTCATGCAGTTTGCGCCCGATTCTTTGGTAGCGGGGAACGACAATGTCATTGAAAAAATCGAGTGACACTATGGGGCCGTTTTTAAAGCAGATATCCTCCCAGCCGCTGGCGTAATCGAAGTCTATATGTCCGAGAACCTGGTCTAAAAAGTCTTCCACCAGCAGACAGCAGGTTTCGACCATCTCTTCAACCATCTCAGGGTAATCGAAGCAGGCGTAGGCCAGGCCCTCGAAGGTAAGCATGTCGCGGATTTTGCCGATCATCGAACCGCAGTTCACTCCCAGGGGATAATCGCGGTCGGGGGGATGTTTTTGTTTCAGTTCTTCAATATTGATCTTGCGATCCGGGTCATCGCGCCGGAAGCGCTCTTTTTTCACTTGCCGCCAGTCGTCCGGAGTGACCACCGAGGATTCCATGAAGTGCGGGATTGTATCATGGTCGTCCTTTGGCACTTCACCAAGCAGTCCGTCTCTGTTGCGAATAATTTTTTTCGACTCCGTTTCCTCCACCACTTCATAAGGAAACGCGGGGTTCATCCAGAGGCGGCCGCCGACAATCTCAATACGGTCGAAATTAAAGAACTCATGGGCTTCCTCGTTGTTGGTGATGTTGTTTTCCCGAAAAATGTTCCATTGCTGAAAATTCTCATTCCAGTAACCGAACTCCATGTTGAAACAACGGTCCACCGGCCGATAATGCATCTGGTTGTTGAACCGTTCTCGATCAGTCATTGCGCTTTTCCATTTGGCTCGGCAGGGGGCGGCAGTCATTTTGCGGGGGTGTCCTTTTTTTTATTGGTAATTATGATTCGATTAGCCAGAGATTATGCGAAAAGGTGTTTATGGTGGTCTATACACGCACGAAGAATAAAACCTAGTCTCGCACCTTGTCTGGTTTTCTTTCGATTCCTCATTTTTTGGATCCGCCTGAGGCGGACGAGACAAGGTGCGGGACAAGAGGAGCACAAACTCAGGCCTCAATCCCTTTTCTCGATCCCGTCTAGCCCTGCCCTTATCATGGGACAGCCGTTTGTAAGATAACCGCTTAATCCATAAACGCGACTAAGTAATAAGAAAAAGGTTACACAATTCGTCCAAAGAGTGAACTTTCGGTGACATTTTCGATCAGCACTTGAACAATTTGTCCTGTCCGCGGATTGTCGGAGGCTTCCACCAGGCAGACTTTGTTTTCCCGCGACCGGCCGCTCCAGCGCCTGGGGTTGCGTTTGCTGGGGCCTTCCAGGAGCACTTCCAATTCGGCGCCAAGATAAAGCTGATTGCGTTCGCCCGCTCGACTTTGTAGATCCTTCAGAAGGATTTGGTTGCGCTCCTCCTTGACCTCCCGCGGCACGTCATCCTTCATTTCGGCAGCGCGGGTATGAGCGCGCGGGGAATATTTGAAAATATACGCCATGTCGAAGCCGGTTTCCTCCATTAATTCCCGGGTCGCCTTAAAGTCATCTTCGGTTTCTCCTGGGAAGCCGACAATGACATCGGTGGAGAAAGTGGCGTTGGGCATTCCGGATTTCAATTGTTTTATTACTCGCCGATAATCCTCGACACTGTAGCCGCGTTTCATGGCTTTTAATATTCGGTCTGAGCCAGACTGCAGGGGAATGTGAAAAGACTCACAGACCTTGTCCAGACGGGTGACCGTATCAATGAATCTGTCATTCATATGCCGGGGATGCGGGGAGGTGAAGCGTATACGATCAATGCCGGGAATTTCGGCGATTGCTTCCAGCAGCTCGGCAATGGGCGAGATCTCGATGGTGTTTTCACCCCGACGACGGGCTTCCGCGAGTCCGTACGCGGTAATATTCTGGCCCAGCAGGAAAACTTCCCGACAGCTGTCAAGGCGGGCCACCGCTCTTACTTCGTTAATCACATCTTCCGGAGAGCGGCTTTTTTCGGGGCCGCGCACACGCGGCACAATGCAATATGAACAATGCTGGTTGCACCCCCGCATCACCGACACGAAGGCGGTTGGAGATGAGATGTCGGACTGGTGACCGGATAAAGCGGTGTTGATTTCACCGGCGGTTTCCAATTCCGTTTGTCGCCGCCGGCCGCCGGCTGCTTCGGCAATCATTTTCGGCAGCTGCTCCAGTCTGTCGGTGCCGACAACTCCATCAAGGTGTGGAATCTCCTTAAATAGTCGTTCTCCCAAGTTCTGAGCCATGCAGCCGATAATAATTAAAATCAGTTCCGGGCGTTGCTTTTTCAAGCGCGACAGGATGCCGGCTTTGCCCCGCGCTTTGTTTTCGGCGGTTTCTCTGACACTGCAGGTGTTGAGGATGATAATGTCCGCGTTTTCTTCCCGGTCGACACTGTTGTATCCATGCTCGGCGAGCAGACAGCTGACAGCTTCAGAGTCTCGTTCATTCATCTGGCAGCCGTAGGTTTTTATGTAAAAATTCCGAGTGGACATATTTCTTACAGGCTTTCAAACGCCGCTTTCAGTTCATCAATTCCCTGCACTCGCGCACTTCTAATGCCGAGCCCGCGGGCAGCGTCAATATTCTCCTGGAGGTCGTCGAAGAAGATGACGTTCTCCGGTTCGGCGGGCAGTTCTTCCAGGACTGTCTGAAAAGCCCGGGTTGAGGGTTTTCTGCAGTGAATCCAGTGTGAAGGGAAAAGCCGGTCAAAGCAATCCAGAATTTCCATTTGTTCTTCAATGACCTGCCAATGGCTTTGATTGGTGTTGGAGAGGCAGGCTGTTCGGCCGTGCCGCCGCATCATGGTCAGCAGCCGCCGAGCGCCTGGGTAAGGAGCCGCCACGTAATTCTGGAACGCCGCCAGCAGCTCTTCCGGGCCGGAGTCCAGGCGAAAATGATCAATTACGCCTTCGGCGAATTTTTCTGGAGAACAGAGTCCGCACTCGAACTTTTCGGCCAGCGAAGAATGTTTCCACCAGTCGGCCAGATCTTCGTTGTTCACACCGCTGTTTTTAAGCGCTGGAGGCGTCTCGGTTTGGCGCAGCCGCACCAATACACCTCCCAGATCAAGGATGAACCAGTCAGTTTTCTTTTTAGATCTCATCGTCTCCTTCGGTCGCCAAGCGTTCGGCGGTTTGCAGAACCTCTTTCTTCTGCTCCTTTAAAAATTCTCCCATATAACTGCCGAACACTTTTACATAGGCCTCAAAGGCCAAGCTTAATCCAACATCGTAACCCGCCATTTCGGAGAGATTTCGACGATTTCTCATTACCTCCAGCGTCAGGAATTCCAAGCCGTTGGTGCCGTAGCTTTTTTCCAGTACTTTAAAAATGGCTTCAACCAGTTTAAAGTCCTGGCTGCTGATACTGCTTTCCACCGGGGTGGGGTTTAACGCTCTGCCGCTGAAGGTCATATTTTCTCGGAACGTGCCGTTGCCGCAGACACTCATCACGATAATCTGTAAGTAAAAATCATTAAAGTCATCGCGGCGAGCCGAGTGCTTGGTCACTCCGGCGACGAACCTGCCGATGATAACGGAATTAATGTTCAGATCCTTGGACATCAGAGAAACCGGCACCAAACGTTTTTCCGGTGAGTCGTCGCCGAGTTCATTCAAGGAGACCTGTTTTTCGGGTGCCGAAGGGTAATAATGTCGAATACTGACATTGATATCGCCTGGATAATCGAAGCTCATGGTGTTGCCGATATCCTGATCGATGACCTGGCCGTTGTAATGAGAGAAGAAATTCGCCTCTTCCTCGATCAGCTGCAGCAGCTCCAGGGGGCGTTCTTTGGCTCCGACATAGGCCAGCGTGAGGTTTTCAGAGCTGGCGATTTCTCCTATCCTGGATTCCAGCCGGAGTTCATCTTTTTCAATTTTTGCTGACTGCCTGGAGTTCATGAATGGATCTTTATAAAACGTATCAATTGGGAGAATGCAATAGACTATTATGACGGCGGTTGTAATTCAGTTGAAAGCACACAAAAAGTAACCATGATAGGTGAATTAAGAATTGCAAGGAGATATATTTCAATTTGGCTTTTAGTATATTCGCTGATTCAGGGTAATGCGTCAGTGAAAGGTGGGAAATTCGTGTCGGTTGACGATAATCCGCCTCAGGCGGAGCGATAACAGGCAACGATTGGCTCGAATCGTCCGCCGTTCTCGTTTTCCGGGTGGTTGTTTTTAAACGTTGCACCTATGACTGACGGATTACGATTCAGGAGGCTGAAAACTTGACAAATCAGGCGCCAGGGTTAAATTACGACTTACCCGTTTTGTGGCGAGTCATAAATCTTGGCGCTCATGCCCGCAACTCGTCTTCTCGGGCCAAATTCTTGTTTGCCATTAACTTCTCCAGGTCGGACCTGAGAATTGTTTAGGAGTGATCGTTCTTATGACAAGCTCTTTGAGGCCAGGATCAGAATTCGGAATATTTCCGACACCCCGAGTGATCAGTCAGGTGGAAGGTTTGAATGAACTGTCCGCTGATGTCAGACTGGCCACTTCCGATGTGCTTCCCTTTATTCGCAAAACTATCCGCAGCACACTTTCCAGTGTAGGGGTGCGGGTGGTGGCCAACAAGAAACAGTTTGTTGTCAGTATCAATATTACCAGTGTTGACGATCTCAAGCTTGATGATGTTCCCGCTTCTGGCCGCGATAACTACTATGAACTGAATCTGATCAATAACATGATTGAAATCAAAGCTCATTCACAGTTCGGGGCGCTGTGGGGGGCTCAGACTTTCGCTCAGATTTTCCGGACTTTTGGACACGGCCGGACCATTCCCAATCTGCGAATCAGAGACTGGAGTGAAATGAATTGGCGAGGTTTGTTCTTTAAGATGAGCTGGGGCATGGATTTGATGACTCCGGATCTATGGGGCGGGTTGATGGATCGAATGCTGCGAAACAAACTGAATATATTTGGGTTTGAGCTTTGCGGAACGGTGTTCGACCCCGTGAATGGAAAACCCATAGACATTCTGCTGGTTCCCGCTTCCGAGGACCAGACTCTGGCCACTGAGATTGAACTGCAGTGGTACAGTGCTGAAAATGATAAGTGGCATCAGGAAAAAGGTCTGCCGCGTATTTTTGCTGAAGATTTGTTCCGCTATATCGCCGCGGGAGCGAGGGAGAAGGGACTGTGCTTTGTCCCGGGGCTGAATCTGAGCGCTTTCAGTCGAATCGCGGCAGGCAAAGCGGAAGATGTCAAGTCTTATTCCCTGGATGACACGTCCTTTAGAGATGTGATTCGGGCTTATTGCGAGCGTTTAAGCGATGATTGTCTGCAGGGAAATAAGGTTCCCATGACTCTGGACTTCAGTGCGGGAGAGATGAAGAACGAGATGGGAGCTTTGCAGAGGGGAATCGAGGGAAGCCGAAGTGAATTTCTTGTGTGGTTCTTACAGACAGTGGCGGCTGACCGTTTCGAGGAAGTTGTGATCGAAGGGGAAAGCGTCTTTGGAACCGACGGAGAAGGCGCAGTAGAGTTTCTGAACAGGCTGAAAGAATTGCAATTGGATGATCATTTAAGGATAGAGTGGCGCCGGGCCGAGGAGGGGCAGTCGGTATTGAAGAACGTCGATGGGAATCAAAACTCTCTATCGGTGAAAGGACAATGGCTGGCTCCGGATATTACTGTTCAAAGTCGGAGCGGTTACGATTCACGATTGGAGCTTATTGATGAAGCATGCCGAAACGACGGGGAGTCTTTGTTTGAAGGAATCCTGCTCAGGGGCGTAATTGACAGCGCCTATCTGGATCACATACATTATCTGGCCCAGTTGTCCTGGAATCCCGACATGCGGGAAAATCTCCGTCAGGAGGTTCTGGCAAGCGTTTCGCGCCTTTATGGCGACGCGGCCGATAATTATCTTCAAGGCATGGAACAATTGCAAAAGGCCGCTTCCTCGAAAACGTTAGAATTGTGCTTTTATGGCTTCGGGATGTCTTTGGAAGGCGCTTTGGAAGAATATCCGGAGGCGGCATTGCGCAGACTTGCTGACGGAAACACGAAAGAGGCGATCGAGGAATTAAATGAGAGCGCGGATTCGGCGACTCAGGCAATAGGGTTATTGCGACCTTTGGCCGAGACTGAAAAAGAGATTCTGGACGATTATTTAATAAAAACCGCCGGCAGTCTGACGGCCGAGGCGGCGCGGCTGGAGGGAATGGCCCGATGTTTCGCCGTTCTTCTGGAGAAAAGCAAGATAATCAAAGCTAAAGTATCTGTCCCTGATGAGGCTAAGAAGGAGGCCCGAAAACCGCTATTGTCGGCAATCCAGACAATAGAAACCCACAAACCGTCCCCCTTGGCTCCTTCCATGCTGGCCGGGTTCACTCCGTTATTGAAGTTTCTGGCCGAATAATCGTCTATTCTTTCGCGGAAGGAATAAGCAAGGTCGGCACTTCCGAATGCCGCGCCACGGCGTGGCTGACGCTTCCCAGCAGCAGTTCACTGAGCCAGCCGTGCCCTTGGGTGCCGAGTATAACCATTGAGATGTCTCCCTTTTCCAGGCGACGCAATATTTCACGTTTTGGCGAAGAACCATGCAGCAGTTCCGAATTCACTTCCTGTATTCCGCAGTCACGCAGTTCCTTGCACCGTTCCTGTAGTCGCTGTTGATCCCAGGAGCTGAATTCATCCAGTGTCTTCTGGTCTATCTCCAGATCGTGAAGGTAGAGGGTGTTCTGAACGTGCAGCAAGGTGATCTTCTGAGCGTTTGAAAAAGGGTATTGCTTAAGCGTATCAATAACCTGCGCGGCGTTTTGGGAAAAATCCGTCGGCGCCAGAATATGTCCCAGCAAATCCGGGGGTTCTTTTCGGCCTTCTTCTTTTTCAGCCGCTCTGATTTCCGCATGCAGCCGCAGCACCAGCACCGGCGCTTCGGCATGATGAGAGATCGCTCCGGCCGTTTCATCGAAAAGAATCTCGCCCGCCAGGGTATGGCGCTGTTCTCCGACGATAATCAGGGAACAGCCGGTTTCTTTGCTTAAACGGTTGACTTCGTGTTGAGGGATGCCGGCCAGCAATTGGGTTTGGACTTGGAAACCATACGCCTCCAGTTCTTTTTTCTGTTGTGCCAGCGGTTCTTCGGCTTGTTCCATTAATCTTTCTTCCAGACCGCCGACATCGCGCGGATTAAAGCAGCGGACAAGCAGGATTTCTTCGGTATGCAGGGACTTCAAGCCAGCCATCCGCTCAATCATTTCATGAGACGAATCGGATAGATCGGTTACCGCTAAAGCTTTTTTAAACATGGTTTTATCTCCTGTTTATGCAGATTTACTTGAAACCTGAGACTTATGTGAGACTTCGTCTTTTTATAGCCACGAAAAACACAAAAAGTCACAAAAAATGGAGCGGCCGCGTCCTCGCGGCCATATAATGGAGGGCGAGCAGCTTGCCTGAGCCACACGAAGAGTGGTCAGGTCCCCGCGAGCCAAAACAGAGCCCGTTCCCTTGCGGGCACACCTTAATGGCCGCGAGGACGCGGCCGCTCCCGGGGTGTTGACCGTAACCAAGTCTCACCCTCGGGGTATCCGGGGGCGAAAGCGCCGGCGGTCGGGCTTATGTGAAACACGGTCGTTTTGTTCTCCGTTTTTCCCACTAGAAACGAACCATTTTATATCAGTGTTAATCTGTGTCCATCCGTGGTTTTATTTTCTGCCTTTT
>PUNB01000213.1 GCA_003552565.1 Lentisphaerota bacterium | reverse complement strand
TTCCGCCTGAGGCGGATTATCGTCAATCGCAGAATCTTAATAGGGCTTGCGCCCGCTCGCTGAAGCTCGCTGCAACTGACATCTGAAGGCGGAACTCCGGCAGTTTAACGCGCTCAACAACGTAAAGTATCTCACAAGTCCGCCCGTCACCCGCCTGACAAGCAGGCGGGGGTCTTTTTTGTGCCTTTTTGTGTCATGACCACTTTCGGATTTATTCCCGAGCATGTGTTCATAACTACATAGGGCAAGTGGTCAGATAAATTTTTTGTGGCTATAAAAGACGAAGTCTCACATAAAGCTGCTATACCAAAGCGGTGAGAACTCACCGCACTCCGAAAGAGCCTTCGGCTCGGTGTCTTGAACTGATGCGAAGCATCTTTGGAGTGCGGCGGCCTGACGCCGCTTTAAGATAGCCGCGGTGTTTCACATATCTCGCCACATTCTTCGGTTTGCCTGTCCATTTCGGCCGGCGAGAAGGGCTTTGCCGTCGTCGCTGTTATCGAGCGTAGAACTCGACCACTCTGATGACTTCCACACCGGAGGGAATTTCTTCCGGTTCCGGCAAGCGGGTCAAGGTGACTCTGCAGTTCTGACTGTCAGCATCCAGGTAGGGCGGAGGCGTGACATCCGTATTCTGGGAGATGGTGGCGACGGAAGGCGATTTCTGAGCATCGATGGAGACCACTTGCCCCGGCTTGACCAAGTAGCCGTTGCGGTCGACATAGTTTCCGTCCACCTGCACATGCCCGTGGGTGACCGCCTGCTTGGCGGCGAAAATCGTCGGCGCCAGACCGCCTCTGAAGACCACTGAAGCAAGCCGCAGTTCCAGCATTTCCATGAATTTTTGCGGGGTGGAGCCAGCGCCTGATTTAGCTTTGCTGTAGGCGATGCGCAATTGTTTTTCGCTTAAGGCGTAATGAGCGCGCAGTCGCTGCTTTTCAATCAGCAGCTCACCGTAAGTGGAAAGTTTGCCGCGCCGCGTCTTTCCATGCATACCGGACGGATACGGCCTTTTGTTACTGGGACATTTAGGATTGCCCCATACACAAGAGCCTAAACGTCGGCAAAGTTTATGTTTCGGTCCTTTTCTTCTCATTTAAGATTCCTTGCATTCCTGATTTCGATTCGTGTTTTACCCGTAAGTGGATATACATGCCGCGCAGCCAGCGGTTGGAAGCATAATTTAATACTATTATTACGGTTTGCAAACCACTAATTCACACTGATGTAATGTGTCAGTAAAAGGTGGAAACCTTTTACTCTTTTGAACCGCCAATGGACACGAATCCGTCCGCCGCCGGGCGCCTTGCGCGCCCGGGGCGATGTCCCCCCCACTTCGTCAGTCTAATGTTCTTGAAAACAGTAAGTAGGATCAGAGTGTACGAGTACGCGGAAGCACCGATAAACACTTACTCTTACACCTACTCGTACACACAAATCTATGAAACTTCGTTCCCCAGAACACTTAGTCTCCCACAAGCTCACCGATAAACCGGTCCCAGCATTTGACAGGCGCGGAAATCATCCCCGCCGCAGCGGTCCCAGAGAGTGGGGCAGAAAATGCGCGACCTTGAGATGTTGTGCAGGTCAACCGGGATACGCAGCATGGCGTTAAGAGTGATCATGTCATCGCCGATCAGGCCGAAGCTGTTGCCGTCGTGGTTGGGGCCGATTCGGTTCATGTATTCAAATGAATTCATGCCGAAGGGAGTCCAGAAGCTTTCCGGCCAGGTCGGATCCGTCACTTGGTTGATGTGGTCCGCCACTTTCTTCGGCAGTTCCACGGTTTCCCCTTCCACCACCGAACAGGTCATGATGTCGCCGACAACATTGTAACGATAGGAGGTCATGGGGATATTTCCGGGGGTGCGGTAATGGCTGGATAAACCGTCGCCGCGGAAGTATTCCAGGTTGGCTCCCATGTAAGTGGTGGCGGCGATGGCTTCTTCGATCAGCCGTTTCTGCAGTTCCGGATCGGCGGCGATTTTTTCCCGGACATTACGCATGTGCATGGAGTCAGCTCCGGGCACCAGTTTAAGCACGTCAATCGCGTAATCCAGGGCGCCGGCGCCGGAATTACGCTTATCAATAATTCCGCGCGGAACGATTTCTTCGACATCCTCGCCGGTGGCGGCGGCGATACTTTCGGGAGTCCAGTTAGTGCGGATATCGGCGAACAGCTGGGGCATGCCGGTAAGCAGACTGGCGACAAGCATGCCGATGCCGTTCTTTGAGTCGTTTTCCGTCGCCACCACGTAGGGACTGCGGAAACCGTTCCAGTCAAAGGAACTGTTCAGAATAGATTCGACCAGATCAAAGTTGGGGTAAAGATCGGTCCACTGTCGTTGTCCCTGGGTGCCGGCGCAGATGGCGTTGGCGCCCTGAGCGAATTCCACATCCCTCTCGGCCAGCCGGCTGTTGCCGATCATCAGGTCGCGGACAATCAGCGCCATTTTGCAGCAGTCGCGCAACAGTTCCTGGTTTGATTGCGGCCGCGTGCCGGTTCCGAAATCGAAGTTGAATTTCTGCATGAACTGAACTGCTTTTTCCAGCTCTTCCTGATCATAGAATTGCTCATCCATTCGACCTTTGATGCCTACCATGTCGTAAGAAACGGTGCCCATGCCGAAGTATTGCTGGAAGAGGTTGCGCCGGGCGTCGGAACCGACAATCCCCATGGAGACACCGCCGAGGGAAAGGTAATTCTTGCCGCGCATCATGGCCACGGCGGCGGCGCAGCGGGCGAAGCGCAGAATCCGTTCGCTGACAAATTCGTTCAGCGGCCCGTCCTCGTCTTCCAGGTGGGGGGAATAAATGCTGAAGATGGGGCGTTTTTTCTCGTCCATGGCGGCGGTGAAGGCCTTGAGCCAGACGGCGCCGGGGCGATTGGTCTGATTCAACCCGTAGGCCGCCTGCTGCCATTCGCCGCTGCCGATGCCCATGCAGGCGCTCATCAGTTCATCACTGTAAGCCCAGCTGCGGCTGACCCAGATATTGGCGCTGACATTCTGTTCCGCGTAATACTTCTGGGCGATGGCGCCGGTGCGGGCGCCGTAAACAATCTCCGGCGCCACCACCACCCGCACTGGTTTGTCGTCCGGGAGTTTGACATTCCTGACAATCAGGTCATAGACCTTTTCGACCATGCGCCAGGTGTTTGCCACATTGTCCTCATAAGCGCCGGCCCGTCCGTCCGCCACCGGGGTAATGGCGATTGTCGGCACCGGGCCGATGAGTTTTTCTCCGGCGTGGGCGAAAGTGCGCTGTTGTTCGGCAATTTGACTGAATTCCGGTCGATTCATAGTAATAATCTCCTATGGTTGTTTGTTTGCGGGAAAGTAAATTGTTGTTAGAAACAATATCATTTATATAAGTTGCGTATGTGAGACTTCGTCTCGGTGATCGGTTATCAGTCATCCGAGTACCGTACTCGTACACTCAAATCTTCGGGGTCGGAAATAATGACGATTAGCGTGTACGAGTACGTGTGAAAGTACGTAGAGTATCTCCCTCGGGGTGCCCGGCGTAATGCGCCAGTGGGCGCGCTTGTATGAGACTTAGTGTTTTAATGGCCACAAAAAAAATGGAGCGGCCGCAGCCTGCCTGACCGCTTGGCCGTAAATCTGATTTCATATCGCTGTCGTTATTGAATTTTTGAAAGTGTATCAGGTACTCGCGGCCATTAAGGTGTGCTCGCGGGGGAACGGGCTCTGTTTTGGCTCGCGGGGACCTGACCACTCTTCGTGTGGCTCAGGCTGGCAGCTCGCCCTCCAGTAGCTCGCGGGGACCTGACCACTCTTCGTGTGGCTCAGGCTGGCAGCTCGCCCTATTCAGTCTTCATCAGTCGATTCCGGCCGGTTTCGGCGCAGCGGCAGCAGAATTGTGAAAGTGGTGCCTTCGCCGATTTCGCTGTTCACCTTCAGTTGTCCCTGGTGTTTATCCGCCACGCGTTTACAGATGGACAGGCCGAGGCCGGTGCCTTTGCCTTTCTCTTTGGTGGTGAAGAAAGGGGTGAAGATTCTTTCCATCCTTTCCGGCGAGATGCCCGGCCCGTTGTCTTTAATGGTGATCTCAACTGTCTCTGGATGCTCTTCAAGCAGGGGTTCGTTCTCCCGCAACCGGGTGTCGATGTGGATCAAACCCTGGTCATTGTCGCCTTTTTCACTGATGGCGTCCACGGCGTTGGCCAGCAGGTTGTAAATCATCTGCTGGAGGGCGGTCGGCATAACCCATACTTCCGGCAGGTCTGACTGGAGAGAGGTTTCGCTTTCGACATTGCTTTTGGTCATTCTTATTCTTAGGACAAAGAGGGTGTCCTGAATCAAACTGTTAATATCGGTTTTTTCCCAATTACGGTCCGCCTGACGGGAGAAGTCCAGGAAGTTCCGCGTTAAAGAAATACATTTGTCAACTTGAGATTTGACAATTTCCAGAAATTCCTGCAAGTCTTTTTCAGACGTGTCCGCACTGCTTTCAATGGAGTCTTCCAGCAGCCCGATATATCCTTTCAGCACGGTCATAGGATTGTTAAGATCATGGATGATTTCAGCGGAGAGGTCGGCGACGGCGGCTTTCTGGTCAAGTTCACTGATTTGATCCTGTAAATCCCGGCTCCATGAGTGCAGCTGCTGAACAAGGCGCTGATGGCGCTTTTTCTCTTGGGACTCCGCCAGCGCTTTTTCCACCAGCGCCTGGAGTTCTTTGACATCAAACGGCTTGTCAATGTAATCAAAAGCCCGGCCGCGCACGGCTTCCTGGGCGCTTTGCAGGTTGGCGTAACCGGTGATCAGGATTACCGGAGTTGCCGGGGAAATATCTTTTATCCGGTGCAGTAGTTCGGTGCCGGACATGCCCGGCATTCGAATATCGCTGATCACCAGATCGGGTGCTTCACGTTCGATTTCCTCCAGCGCCTGCGCTCCGTTGACGGCGGTCATGAGTCGATACTGAGGGCCGAGAATCATTTTCAGCGATTCGCGCGGGCCTTTCTCATCGTCAACAATCAGTATCGAAGCTGTTTTGGTTTTATGTTCATCGGCTTTTTCGGCTGTCATTATTAAAACTCCCAGCTTATGCCCAGCGAAAGATATCCTCCCCAGGTTTCATAGCTGCTGGCGGGCGGGGCGTTTTCTCCTCTTATGGTTGCTTTTTCCTGATATGAAATCACGGAGGCGAAATCGAGTTTAAGATTGTTTCTTAAGGTGTGTCCGAAGCCAAGGCTGACGGCGTGAGTGTCGCCGGGAGCAAGGGAGGGGTCGGCAGTGCGCGCTGACACCGGACTTTGATTGAAGGCGTAGCCGCCGCGCAGGCGCCATTTTTCCGATAAATCATACTCCGTCCCCAGCATCCAGACCCAGCTGTCACTCCAGTTGATTTCCTGTTCCTCAACTCCGCCGGGCAGGTAGGGCGGATCGCCGGCAATTTCAAATTTCTGTGTGTCCCGGGTGGACCATCTTTGCCACTCGGCCGCCAGTTCAAAACGCCAGCGTTCTGTCGCTTGAGCACTGATCCCGGCACTGACAAGTGCGGGATACTTCAGATCGGTTGTGGCCTCTGAACGCATGGTGGCGACGGTGAAGCCGGGGGGACGGGCAGTGGGAACGGCGGTGTCTTCAAAGGTGACATTGCCGCGATGGGTTACCGTCACCGGGCTTCGATAGGTTAATCCCAGGTCAATGCGCTCATTCAGGTCATAGAGCAAACCGAGATTATAGCCCCAGCCGTCACCGTCGGCATCCAGGCGCTGTTTGCCGTCCGGAACAGTGCCCGGGTTGTTTATTTTGTTACGCATTTTAATCCGGCTGTTATAGTAATTGGCGCCAGCGGCCACAGCCAGCTGGTCGGTTACTTTAAAGGCCAGGTTAGGATTTATATTAACCATTTTTATTTCCGCCAGGGTCGTATGATAACGCACCGGACTGTCAGCGCTCCATTTTGATCCCAGTCCGAAGGGGGAGTATACACCGATGCCGGCGCTCCAGCGATGTTCCTCTCCTAAAGGCAGACCGAAATAAAAGTTGGGCAGTGCGTAGATACGTCCATCACTGTGGTCAGTGCCGCCGGGCCCTTCATATCTGGTCTCGGCGTGGGCGAAATATAAATTGGCGATCAACTGCGGATTAGTCAGGCGGGTAAGGCCGGCCGGGTTGTAGTAAACGGCGCTGGCATCGTCCGCGCCGGCAACAAAGGCGTCTATCATGCCCATTGCGCGAGTGGATTGATCCTGGATCTTAAAACCGCCGCCCGCTGCTTCCAGGCCGCCCAGCAGCAACGCGGCTGTCAGAACCTGAAGAAGAACATATTTTTTGATCATATAAAATTCCTTTCTTTTCTATAGAGGGTATGCGAAAAGGGTTTTATGGTCTATACACGCACGAATAATAAAACCTAGTCTTGTCCGCCTCAGGCGGATCTCGCACCTTGTCTGGTTTTCTTTCGATTCCTCATTTTTTGGACTAAGTGCGAGACAAGGTGAGCACAAAATTAGTTCTCGAACCCTTTTCGCATGGGGTCTATTTAAACATCTCAGCGCCTATGACGGCAGTGAGAAAAGAACCGGTGAAAAGCAGTCCGCTGTCACTCGGCAGCTGTTCCCGGGTTCGCAGGTTTTCGACGCGGTCGAACTTAATACCCATTCCGGAGGCCGTCTCGGCAAGCTCCTCGAGGCCGCTTTTTTTCCCGGGGCGCGGATTGGTCAGGATGAAGCGCTTTATGGATAATCGCATTAACGCCTCCAGAATGCCGCGGTGGTCTTTTCCTTGCACGGTCCCCAAAATTGCGGTTAATCTAATTCCGGGAAAAAGAAATTCCAATGATTCAGCCAAACGACTGGCTGAGTCCCGGTTATGGGCTCCGTCGATGATTACCACCGGCCGCCGCCGCAGGACTTGACAGCGTCCCGGCAGGAATTCCGGCGCTTTGAAAGGCGACGGTATTTGTAAACCCGCAACCCGCGCCGCTGTGAGGGCGGTGCGGAGATTTTCCCGTTGCACCGGCGGCAGTTGTTGAATATTGCTCAGCTCTTCAGCGGCGTCATACTGCGTGTAAAACAGCGGCGCGTTGTTTTGCCGGGCGGTCCGCTCGATGACCGGCAGGCTTTCTTCAGGATAAGGCTGCGGCGCCGCCACAACCGGCACGTATGGTTTGATGATGCCCGCTTTCTGGGCGGTGATTTCCCTGATTGTCGACCCCAGAAGTTCTGTATGATCAAAGCTTATTGCTGTGATCACAGAGCATACCGGCGAGTCCAGATAATTGGTCGCGTCGAGGCTGCCGCCGATGCCGGTTTCAATGACCGCGCAATCGCATTCGCTGTCGGCAAAAAGCCGCAGCGCCAGGACGGTCATAATTTCAAAAAAGTTGGCCTCCAGGCCGCGTCGGTGTATTTCCCCGATAATATTGAGCGCTTTCTCAGTAATCAGCTCATACGATAAAGGCCGGCAGTTCACCAAAAAACGCTCGCGCAGGCTGAGCAGGTGGGGGCTGGTGAAGGCGCCGGTTCTGTACCCCGCCTGAGTAAGTAGAGAAGCTAAATACAGAGCCGTCGAACCTTTGCCTTTAGTGCCGGCGATATGGAAGACGGATAAACCGGTTTCCGGCTGGCCAACCGCCTGGGCCAGGGGCCGCATTCTTTCCAGATTGTATTCCTGCCGGTTGTAACTGCCAGCTGGTCTTTTTTCAAGATCAATAAACGGTTGAAATAACGACAGCAGCAGCTTTTCTTTGTCGGGGTCAAAACCATCAGCCCATTGGGAAAAGGAAGTTCCTGGTTTATACATCAATGTCTTCCGAGGGGTTTGAGGAGTCAAGGAAATCGAGATCCGGATGCAGTTTCACCATTACGTAGTATTCGGCATCCTTGAGTATTTCGGTGCCGTCGCTGGGCAGAATGTTGTTGAGCGCGGTATTGGGCACTGGAAACTGGACTCCGTTGGGGTCAATCAAACGCAGGCCTTCCTGATCCACGCTGGCGCGCCCGTGAATGCACTGAATGCGCGCCCGATTCGGGTCGTCCGGAACTTCCTTGACCAGAACCACGCAGAATTTTCTTCCTTCCAAGTAACGCAGAGAAGATGTGTCCACAATAAAAAATTCCTGTTGATTTCTTCGGTTTTCAGTGTTTTTTTACTTTGCGTTCTTCGCGGTCTTCTGTAAAAATTAAGTTTCATACAAGCCTGACCGGTGGCGCAACAGGCCACATACCCCGGGGAAGAAACAGTGAATACTAATAATGAATATTGAATTCTGAATTCTGAATGTTGAGTTTCGGACAGACCAGGCAGCTCCACT
>PUNB01000233.1 GCA_003552565.1 Lentisphaerota bacterium | reverse complement strand
AGCCGGGGGTGATTTGGACGGAGGTGGGGTTGGAAAAGGGGCAAGGGGGCAATTCATAATTCGTAATTCATAATTCGTAATTCATAATTCGTAATTCATAATTCGTAATTCGGAATTCGTAATTCATAATTCGTAATTCATAATTCGTAATTCGGAATTCGGAATTCGGAATTCGGAATTCGGAATGTGTAATTTTTAATGCTGAATGCGTAGGACGAGAGGCGGATTCACAAAAAAAAGGATGAACAGTTTATGCTTTATGAACCTGTATCCACAGAGGATGAAAACGAGATAGCCGATAGCTTGGAAAGAAAATATGATTTGGAAGAAAGATTGATAAAGTTTGCTGTTCTTGTTATAAATTTGAGTGAACAACTGCCATCTAATCACACAGGCAACCACATAGCAAATCAACTTCTTCGCTCCGGAACATCGCCTGCATCAAATTATGCTGAAGCGGGAGGTTGCGAATCTCGTAAGGATTTCATTCATAAAATGGGAATTTGTTTGAAAGAGCTAAAAGAAACATCTGTTTGGCTGCGAATTTTACAAAGCAAACAAGTGCTTACTTCGCAATTGCTTACACCTATACTTTCTGAAAACGATCAGCTTACGCGCATTTTTAAATCCAGTATACTCACCGCTCGCAAAGAAATAAAATAACATCCGGATTTTTCTCTACGCATTATTCCATTAAAAATTAAGTATTACGCATTAAGCATTACACATTAAAACTAAAAATGCACATCCTCTATTTCCATCAGCATTTCTCAACTCCCGCCGGTGCCACTGGCACTCGTTCCTATGAAATGGCGCGTGCGCTTATTGACCGCGGACATGAGGTAACAGTGGTTTGCGGAGAGTATGAAGGCGGGAAAGCCGGAATCAGCGGCGAGTGGAAAAGAAACATACGCCGGGGACAAGTAGACGGCATAAACATTATTCAGATCCACCTGCCCTACTCCAACAGTTTCAGATTAAGAGAACGAAGCATCATTTTCCTGCGCTACGCTCTGCGCAGCATAATCATTGCATTATGCACAAAATATGATCTTTTATTCGCCACTTCCACCCCGCTTACGGCGAGCATCCCGGGTATAGCCATGCGTTTTCTGAAACCATGGCGGCCTTTTATTTTTGAGGTTCGCGATCTTTGGCCGGAGCTGCCCCGGGAAATGGGTGTCATAAACAGCCGTTTGGCGCTGAGAGCACTTTCCTGCCTGGAATGGCTTTCCTATAACACCGCTAACGCCTGTGTCGGTCTGTCGCCGGGAATTGTAAAAGGAATTCGCCGACGCTGTTCAAAAAACAAAAAGGTGGCGATGATACCCAACGGCTGTGATCTTGAACTGTTTCATTCTTCGCCTGAACCCAAACCGCAAAAAAACAACGGTCAGCAGGTAAAGCTTTTCCGGGCGGTCTTCACTGGGGCGCATGGAGTGGCTAATGGGCTTGACTCGGTTCTCGATGCCGCCAATGAATTGAAAAAAAGAAATCGTCTGGACATTGAACTGAACTTTATTGGGGAAGGAAGAAAAAAGCCCGATCTCGTTGCCAGAGCGAAAAAGGAAGAACTGACCAATTGCCGTTTTCACGAACCTATTTCCAAAACGGAACTGGTGCATGAAATTTTAAAGTACCACACCGGTCTGATGATCCTGGCCAACGTGCCGGCCTTCTACTACGGAACTTCCCCAAACAAATTTTTTGATTATATAGCCTGCGGCCTGCCCGTGTTGTGCAATTACCCCGGCTGGCTCAGCGAAATGATCAATGAACACCAATGCGGCATGACCGTTGAACCTGATTCTCCGGAAGCATTCGCCGATGCCCTGGAATATATGGCTGATCACCCAGAGAAATTAAAGGAAATGAGTCACAACAGTCGCAAACTGGCACAAGAGCAATTTGACCGCCGGGCACTGGCGCAGGAATTCTGCGATTTTCTGGAACAAAATTCATGATTATTCATTACTACAGTCAGTTCTTTGCCGGAGCCGATTCTCCCGGCAGTCACCGTCCTCGAAAACTGGTTCAAATGCTGGCGGACCGAGGGCACCAGGTGGAAGTTGTCGCCTGTGATCATTTGGACGATATCAACGTACCGGAAGAACATTATCAGGCTCCCGGAGGCGGCAGCTATCGAGTGCATCGCCTGAAAGCCGCTCGAAATATGCGGGTCAGTTTAAAAGCCCGCATGAAGACTTATCTTGGTTTCGCCTGGCGGGCCTTACGCGCAGGCTTGCGTTTACCAAAGCCGGATATTGTCATTGCCAGCATCCAGCCGATGTTCACCGGCTGGTCGGCCCGTCTGGTGGCGGGACGCCACCGAACACCGTTCATTCTTGAAGTCCGGGACCTGTGGCCGGATGCTCTGGAGGTAAAAAAAGCGGTCACCGGCTGGAAAATCCATGTCATGCACTGGCTGGTCAACTCTCTGTACAGAAAAGCCCGCAGAATCATCAGCCTTACCCCCGGAATAAAAAACGAGTTGCTGAACAAAGGCCTCGACGCAAACAAGATTGATGTTTTGCCGAATGGCTTCGACCCCGATCTTTTCAAACTTGAAAAGTACGCCCGGCAAAAAACCCGCGAACAATATGGCTGGAACAATTCTTTCATCGTCCTTTATACAGGCACCCACACCGAAGTGACCGCGATTGAAGTCATTGTACGAGCGGCGGCCTGCCTGAAAAACCAGCCTGATATCCGCTTTCATTTATTTGGAACCGGTCAGACCAAACCGAAAGCAATCAAACTGGCCCGGGAACTGGAATTGCAAAATATATCTTTCCATGACAGTGTGCCGAAAACCGAGATTCCGCGTTTACTTGCGGCATGTGATCTAGTGGTCATGACTCTTTTTAAAAGTCCTTTGATTGATATTTATTTCCAGAATAAATTCATCGACTATATGGGCGCGGGAAAACCTATAGCCGCCGCTATGGAAGGACAGCAGGCGGAAATCATCAACCGTTTTAAAACCGGCAAAACCGTAGCCGCTTTTGACCACCAAGGCCTGGCGGATATTGTCGCTGAAGCCAGAAACAATCCGGAGGAATATCGGCAGCGCGGCCAAAACGGCAGGAAATTAGTGGAAAAAACCCTGCTTCTGCCGGATATCATGGAACGCTACTGCAACATCATTGAGAAAACCGCCAATGGTGAAACCGATCTGTTGACCGCTTGGGAACCAAGCTTGGAAAGCTGAAAAGAAAGCGTAGAGTACAGGCGAAAAGCGGAAGGTGAGATCGGAGGACGCAAGGACTGCGGGAGCATGGGAGTATGGGTGTCGGAGAGTTGAAGTTGTAAATCGCTAGTCAAAATTCGTAATCTATAATGTGTAATGCTTAATATTTACCACCCGCTTCGCAAGAGACAACACAGAGCGGCAGCAGAGCGGACTGCACTTATAACCACTAATCTGCACTGATCCACACTAATAACGAACAAGATGACCACAAGAAATATTTATCCAGCTATTTAGAGCGTGGAAGCAGCGGGATGCGAAATACACGAAAAAAGTAAACAAAACAGCATGGAACATATTTTACTATTATCGGAAACAGTCGGCTGGGCGGGGACAATTTCGCTGACGGCTGTATTTATTCTCAGCAAATGTTTTTTTCTCGCTCCTTTCCGCATCGGCTGGCTGATGATGATGGCCAATGTGGTTTATGAAACCTTGTTCAAGAAATGTCATTGGCACCGAGTGCAGGTGGATGGCGCGGGCTTGATACTGTTGACTGCGCTGTGGTCTTTAACGCTCTCTCCATGGGCCGGAATCGCCATCGGTTTGTCGCTGGCTCTGCTCTGGGCCGTCACCTTGAACATTGACCGCCGCTGGCGAGCCGGCGATTTCGCCCATCAGGACCAGCGTTACTCCGGCCGAGTGCCGATACCGGTCCCCCGCATAATAGTCAATGTCCGCGGACCGGTGCTTCATCGCGGCTCTGTCCATGAACTGGGCGACTGGCCCTTGAACCGGCAGGAAAAATTTGAACTGCTGATTCTCAACCCGAGTCCCGTTGTTCCACAGTTTCCGCTGGCCGCGGAAATCGAATTCGACAGCAAAAAAATACAGGCTGTCGACTTCAACGAGGGTGAAATTCTCTGCCCCGATCCTGGACAGTATACACTTATGCCGTTTTCTATTAAAGCCGTCGAGCTGACGGATAAGCCGGCCAGTGTCAAACTTAAAATCAGTCATGGGGATACAGTTATTAAGCGCCGCCTGCGTCTGCGTTCAATTTTTGACCCAGCGGAGGATACCGTCATAAGAGCCGAAATAAATCGCTGGAAAGGCGGTGCCGCGGCCGGTTTCGCCTGGCGCGGAGATCAGGATTTGTACGATCCCGCCACCTTCCAGTGTGAAACCGGCCTGCGCCACGCACTCGGACTGAGCATGAGATTCCGACTGCCCAGCACTCTTTATCTTTCCGGAGCGCTGAGTTTAAACCAGGAGGAGCATCGACAGTTCTGTCAGCATTTCGGCTGGAACCGGCGATCGGAAGAAATTCCTGATTTCATTCGTTTCCTGAAAGAGCGCGTTGATATGCGCAGTGACCTGGAATTCCCAGTTGCCAGTAAAAATGAATACGCCATGGAACTGGGCAATCACATGTATGTGCATTTAGGCACTCACAGCGGCGCGGCCGCGGGCAACAATTGGAAAAGTCATGCCTGGATCGGCGACGGACGCTACCCCTGGCAAAGCGAGGGCGAAGCCGACTCGTTCTCCGAACAAAGAGACAACGCCATTGCCAACAACAAAATCATCGCTGAAAAACTCGGGGTGACACCCGCCAGCTGGGGAGTGCCGGGGCGCACTTTTGACCGTCATACCGCACGCGCCGTGGAGGCGGCCGGTATCGAATTCGGTACCGACACTGACGCTTCCGGCTTTACCAATGTCCTGCGTCTTCCCCCGCCGCACCATCCTGAGGGCTGCGATAAGCTGGTGGAAATCACCAAGAAATATCCGGGTGACCCGGACGACGCCTATAAAACCGCCATGCTCAAGTACTGGGCAGGAGCCGCCCGTCGCCACGGCCGAGTGTTTCTGTTTATGGCCCACCATCATCTGCTGGCTTATCAGGGCTGTGCCGGAACCAATATGACCCGTGAAATACTGTATTACGTTCTCGGAGAAAGCGGCGGTGATTTCTACGCCGCCACCGTGACTGCTCTGGGTCGATACTGGCGGACAGTCATGAGTCCCCGGCACAGATGCGTGAAAGTCGAACCAACTACGAACGGGGCAATGGTCGAGAACACCGGCTCAGATAGACTGGAAAAACTGCCGCTGGAAATCGAATGGCGCGGCGGACGCCGGATGATGACCCTGGTCGATCTGGAGCCCGGAGAAAATAAGAAAATTGTTTTCAAGTAAGACACAAACAGAAATGGACAAACCCAAAAAAAACAACGTCCTGGTTATTGAAGCCTCGGCCAAGGCGGCGCTGCCGGTTATAAAATCTCTTGCGCAAGCCGGGATGCGCGTAATCGCCGCTGACACCAGCCGCGTCAACGCTGGATTCTTCAGCCGATACTGTCATGAAAGGCACCTGTACAAATCCTGCCGCGATCATCCGGAGGAATTTAAATCCTGGCTGCTTGACCTTCTGGCCAAGCGCGAGATCGACCAGCTTTTCCCGGTCGGCCATTACGGCACCTTGGCGGTCAGCGAGATTCAGGACGAAATCCGGCTTCATACCAAACTGCTGCTGCCGGAACATCGTGTTTTCCTCGACGGCTACGCCAAAATACCCACGCTGCAAACCGCGGCCCGCGCCGGCGTGCCGATTCCCAAAACCTGGTATCCGAATGACACCGAAGGCCTGGAACAGGCGATTTCTGAAATCGAAAGCTGGCCGGTACTGATCAAGCCTTCCGTGGCCGCCGGCGCCAACGGCATAACCTGGTGCCATTCACCGGAGGAAATACACCGGGCCTGGCCTGAATTACTGGCTCGGCACGGAGACTGTTTTCTGCAGGACTTCGTCCCCCCGGGCGGTATGCAGCACAAAGTCGATATGCTGGTGGACAAACAGCAGCGGCTGCTTGCGGGGGTGGTTTACGGAAAAACCCGGATGTATCCTCCCGATGGCGGCAGCAGTGTCTTGAATTACACCGTCAAACGACCGGATATCCTGGAAAACGCCCATAAAATGCTGGCGGCCATGAAATGGATCGGCTTCTGTGATTTTGACTTCATTGACGATCCCCGGGACAACACCGCCAAATTAATGGAGATTAATCCGCGCTTCCCGGAAAGTTTCCGCGCCTGCTCCGCCGCCGGAGTGGATTTTCCGCCAATGATGAAAGCCTTGGCGGATGGACAGCGCGTCGAACCGGTCAATGGTTACCACGAAAATCGTTTCCTCAGGTTTTTACCGGGGGATATATTATGGTATCTGCGAGTGGACAGGAAACGAAGACGCGAAACCTGGCCGAGCTGGTATAAATTCTTCGGTTCAGACACTATGTACCAGGTCTGCAGCTTAACTGACCCGGGACCGATAATCGGTTATCTGGCACAGAACGCTCTGCTGCTGGCTGGTGATCGCAGAGCCAGGCGGGAAAGACTGAGACTGGACAGCGGGAGTCAAAAGCAATGATCAAACACGCCTTTACAATCGATGTCGAAGATGATTTGAATATCGGCATGTTAGATCTCTTCGGCATCGAAGGGCCGCCATCCGAAGCGGTGGTGCGGAACACCTCCAGAATACTTGATATTCTAAAAGAAAACAATACCCTCGCCACTTTTTTTATTCTCGGCGAGATCGCCAGCCATTTCCCGCAACTGCTTAAGGAGATCAGCAGTCGCGGGCACGAAATAGGTATTCACGGCTATCGCCACATTCAGTATTTCCGCATATCACCTAAAGAAGCATATCGGGACTTGGAAAAAGCCAAAAAATTGACCGAGGACATTATCGGCCGGGAAGTGAACGGCCACCGGGCACCCGCTTTTTCAATCCGGCCCGACACCGCCTGGGTGCTGGAAATGCTGATAAATCTTGGATTCAAGTACGACAGCAGTATTTTTCCCTGTAAAGTCCGGCGTTACGGCTGGCCGGGCGTTGAAAAGCATGTACATAGCATGCAGCTTAGCAACGGCTCCTCGATTATTGAAGCGCCGATGTCAACTGTCAAAATACTGGGCAAGGAGATGCCGGCCTGCGGCGGCGGCTACCTGCGTCACTTTCCCCTGTTCTACAATCAATGGTGCATGCGAAAAATCGGTGCAAGCCGGCCGGTTATTGTTTATTTACACCCCTATGAAATAAATTTGGACAAACCGCCGGATTATTTCCAGACCCGCTTCAATTCATCTTCCAAAAAAATAAAAATGGCGTTGCGATTGCGTATGAGAAGCCGCCGCACGGTGGAAAAAAAGATCCGCGGACTCCTGGCTGAGCATGAATTTACTACCCTGCAGGATATCATTGACAACTATCCGTCGCACATTCAATCAATCAAATACAATATTAACTAAAGTTTCTAATTATGAACTACTACTGCCATCCTTCCAGCTATGTCGATGAAGAAGCCGATATCGGTGATGAAACAAAAATCTGGCACTTTTCTCATGTCATGGCCGGCGCCCGCGTTGGCGCCAACTGCGTTCTCGGCCAGAATGTGCATGTCGCCGGCGGCGCGACAATCGGCAACGGCGTAAAAATCCAGAACAACGTGTCGATTTACGAGGGCAATGAAATCGAAGACTGCGTATTTCTCGGCCCTTCCTGCGTCCTCACCAACATCCCCAACCCGCGGGCTGAAATCAACCGGCACAGTCTTTATGATAAAATCATTATCCGCCGCGGTGCCACCATAGGCGCCAACGCCACCGTCGTCTGCGGAGTGGAGGTCGGACCCTACGCCTTCATCGCCGCCGGCGCAACGGTCATCACCAATGTACCCGCCTATGCGCTCATGGCCGGAGTGCCGGCCCGGAAAATCGGCTGGATGAGCCGCCATGGACAACGCCTTTGCGATCCGGATCAGAACAACATTATGACCTGCCCGGAAAGCGGCCTGCGTTATCAGGAAACCGCTCCCGGTCAACTGCGCTGCCTGGACCTGGACGAAAACCAGCCGCTGCCGCGGGAGATGCCCCGGACCGGACAGAGATATTGGCGGAAAAATGAAAGTCCGTAAACAGACAGAAAAAGGGACTGCGGGACTGCAGGACTGCGGGACTGCGGGACTGCGGGACTGCGGGACTACGGGACTACGGGACGACAGGACGACGGAAACCTGAAAGCGGAAACCTGAAAGCGGAAAGCGGTAAGCGGAAAGCGGAAAGCGGT
>PUNB01000017.1 GCA_003552565.1 Lentisphaerota bacterium | reverse complement strand
GGTGCGAGACAAGGTGCGAGACAAGGGGACACACATTTGAGCACAACCCGACCAAAAGTCCTAACTGAGGGTACCGAAAAATCCGAACTCCTGAGCACAAAAAAAGCGAAAATCATCCCATTTCTTCGAGTTATGGGGCGACTGTGATATTACCAGGAATCCCCATCAACCTCATTGCAAAACTGATTGTTTCGACTAAATTAAATTGTCCTTACTTACTTTGCCAGATCGACAAAGAACGTTGGCATAGCCCACTTTAACCCAATCAAGGAGTGTAATTGAAAATGAATGTACTACACGACAAAGACGGTGATTTAACAGTACTGAAAAACAGGACTGTGGCGGTGATCGGCTACGGCAGCCAAGGTTCGGCTCAAGCCCAGTGTATGCGTGATTCCGGAGTCAACGTAATTATCGGCTCGATTAAAGATGCTTCCTACGACCAGGCGGTCAGTGACGGTTTCTCGGTGATGTCGATTCCCGAGGCGACCGCGCAAGCTGACGTGGTGCATATACTGCTGCCGGACGAATATCACGGCTCTGTATACAAACAGGATATTGAACCGAACATCAAACAAGGCGCCGCGTTATCCTGCTCGCATGGTTTCAACATTGTTTATCAGCAGATCACGCCGCCAGCTCACCTGGATGTGATTATGGTGGCTCCGAAAAGCCCGGCCACCGAAGAACGTAAAGCCTTTTTGGAAGGCTTCGGAGTGCCCGGCTTGATCGCCGTCAAACAGAACGCCACCGGTCAAGGCCGGGATATCGCTTTGGCCATGGCCAAAGCAATGGGCTTCACTCGCGCCGGCTGCCTGGAATGCACGTTTGAACAGGAAACTTTTGAAGACCTGTTCGGTGAGCAAACAGTGCTTTGCGGGGGAACGGTGGATTTGATGAAAGCGGGGTTTGAGGTTCTTACTGAAGCTGGATATCCGCCGGAGATGGCATATTTCGAGTGTGTCCACGAATTGAAATTAATAGTCGACCTGATTTATGAAGGCGGTATCAAACGAATGAACGAGGTGATTTCCAACACCGCGGAATGGGGTGAGTACACTACGGGTCCGAAAATCATCGGGCCGGAAGTAAAAGAAAGGATGAAGCAGGCGCTCAAAGAAATTGAGAACGGTTCCTTCGCCCGCGAATGGATAGCCGAAAGCGAACGCGGCACCCCCAATCTGGTGGCCAAACGCGAAGCGCTTGGCAAACATCAGATAGAAATAGTGGGGGAACAAATCCGTTCCATGTTTGAACGCGGTTGACACCAAGTCGCGCGAGATCCGCCGACCCGCGCATCTGAAAACATGAGCCCCGCTGTTGGATGCTTACAGCGGCTCCAACAGAGGGGCGGACGGCGGGCGTACTCCATCTTTCGTATCGCCAGGCAGAACGTAATCTTGGCCTTGTTCAGCCCGACGCCCCCCGACAACACTGACCGCCCCAGTTTTACCGTCGCGACGGAGAGCGGGGCGGCTTTCGTTGGCGAAAGTATAATAACGTTCCCGGAGGAAATCTCCCTTGTAGTTGTATAATTGATACCTGAAAATTCTTGATTTTATTCGAAGAAGAACATGAGTATTGCCGTTTCCATCGACTAGCCCTTGGGGGTTGGCTCCCGAAATATGTCGGCCGATCCGGTTAACTACATAAACATAATTTTCATCTTCGATCTGAAAACAATAGATTTCTTTCCTCCCGTGACGCAGCCGGCGAATACTGGCGGTCCGGTGTTTTATTTCATTATCTTCATCTTCTGTCGGCAACCCGAAATTCTGTCGCCAAACCGGGTGAGGCTCACGAACTTCCACCCGCACCCCCGAGGTACGATAAGCATGGGATAATCGGTCATGACCGATTTGAGCATGTACGGTATAAGTGGATTCCCTGGCCAGGTTAAAGAAGTTGTTCAAGGGAAACGTGATTTCTTTAGTCGCTCCGGCTTTAAGAACCAGGTTCGAAATCAGTTCCGAAGGATCTTTTCGTTGTTGAATCCTGTTACCACGGCCGTCCTGAATAATAAAATGCAGATTGCCTCTTCGCCGCCCCTCGGACATCTCACCGAAGCTCAGCCGGTTTCCACTATTATTGCGTATTTTAAGAGTGATATGGATATGTTCATACAAAGCATAACACTCCCGATCCGCTTTGATTTCAATTCCGATCGAAGCCAATGCCGGGAATGAAAGTAAGAAAAGAGGCATTACTACCGTTAATTTAAATCGATTGCCAATCATCTTTTTCTCCTTGTTTTCGCTTTTTAAAGATAAGTATTTTGAAATCCACCCTCTTATAGATCAGGGCGAAAGATTATGGCTGAAGTTCAGCCTGATTAATTCATGAACTTCGTCAAGAGAAGCCAGTGCGCGCAACGGCGCCTCGCGGTAGATGGCTCGTGAATTAATCAGGCCAGCCAAGTCCCGCCTGAACCGCGTTGGCTACTTCAGTACTGGAAACCGCGGCATGACATTCATTAGTCCCTTTCCGACACACTCGCTGTTGACACGGCCCCTGGTCGCATTCGCCTTGAAAAACCTTATGAATCTCGCCGTAGGGGCCGGTTTTTCGCGGATCAGTAGGACCGAACAATGCGACAACCGGTGTTTCGACCGCCGCGGCCAGATGCATCGGTCCGCTGTCATTGGTTAATACAACATTGCTATGACGCAAAAGCGCGACCAGAGTTCCCAATTCAGTTTCGCCCATCAAGTTGACAATTTTTCCCTGCCCTCCGCAGGTTTCCTCTATCATCTCGCCTAATGACCGTTCATCCGCCTGGCCGACCAGGAGGACGTTCAGTTCCGGCAGGTTCCGCCAGACCTTTTCAACGACTTTCGCGAAGAAATCCGACGGCCATATTTTACTGTCCCAACGGGCTGAAGGGGAAATGATCAGCAGCGGCGCCTGACAGTCAATTCCATGCTTTTTCAGCAGTCGTCGGCTGTTGCGAACATCAATTTCCGAGCAGCTCAAACCGCTGTCCTGAACCGAGTCATCGATCTGCAATGCGGACTGGAGCAGGAAAAAGTTTTTTTCAACCGCGTGTTCCAGGTTGGCCGGAAGGAGAATTCTTTCATTGTAAAAATAGATAGCGCCTTCCCGCGCGCTTCGCCACCCGACTCGTCGGGCGGCTCCGCTCAGAGAGCAGATCAAACCGCTTCTGAACAGCCCCTGAAAATCCAAAGCAAGATCAGGCTCCAGCTGTTTAAGCTCGCGGGCGAATGAAACCAGATTCGGCCATTTACTAAGTCGATTCCAATAATTACGCCGGAAAATAATTACATTATCGATATCCGGCGACAAATCGAGAAGCCGGGCATATTCTTCGTTTACCACCCAGCTGATAACGGCATCCGGCAGATTCCGCCGAATCATAGGCACCACCGGTAAGGTATGAATTATATCCCCCAGACTGCTGGGTTTTACTATTAATATTTTCATTCCGTTTAATAATCCAAGATGGGCACCCATCGGGAAAAGGGGGGCGGACCAAAACAGAGGCATCAATTAATCAGGCTGGCCTGCGGAGTGGCTCCGCATCCATTATAGGCCAATCAAATGTATAGATAGTTAGTTAGCGATCACGGCACTAGTGCCCTCGGGCCAGCCTCTCCGCGCATCTTTCCGGCAAATTGCTTTTTCGAATCTTTTCTTGAGCAATGGCGATATCGTATTCAACTCGATGTAAAGAAACCTTTTTTTTCTCCGGTTCATAAGTCACAAAAGCAGCCCGATTATCGCCGTCCCGCGGCTGGCCGACACTGCCGGCGTTAATCATGTATTTGTGACCCGGCTCAAATATCGCCTCCTTAAAGTCACCGTTTTTAGTACTGCCGAACTTATCAAAAACCACCGGAGTATGGGTATGACCGAAAAAACAGACCGGGGTGAACTGATAATTGAACGAAGCAGTCGCGCTGAATTTATCAAACACATACCCCCATCTTCCAGGCGTATCCAAGGTGGCGTGAACGATTGTGGTGCTCGACCCGGTGGTTCTGTTGAGCGGTAATTCCCGTAGCCACTGCCGGTCTTCGGCCGACAGTTGATTCCGAGTCCAGAATACAACATTGGCGGCCTGAGGATTGAATCCCGGCAGGCTTATATCAGTGCCGGCGTAATCATCATGATTCCCGCGGACAATCACTTCCGGCTGTAAATCCCGTATTATCTTTACACACTCACGGGGATCCGCATTGTAGCCGACAATATCACCGGTGCAGATATACTTGTCAACCTCCAGCCTTTCAGCTTCGGACAGAACCGCGGTTAAAGCTTCTAAGTTGGCGTGAATATCGCCGAAGATCGCGTATTTCATAGGCATATCCCTGTTTATGTTTTCAGTGAAGCCCCCCGAATAACCAACAATGAATGATGAGATATAATCTAATTCCCGTCAAGAATCTTTTCAAACATCTGTCGATTGTTCAACGGGCAGAAGCGACAATTTCCATTCAAATGTTGACAAAAATCCCTGTTTATCGCCAGCAGTCCCTGCTGTTGTGCCGCGGTCTGGATAATTTCCTGTTGCCTGCTCGCGGGAACCAGGAGCCGATGAACAACGCGCTGAGTGATTTGATTACCCTGCAGTCGCGGCAAATGGAGAAACGCTGCTTCACACCAGTCCTGGCGAAAAACGTCATTTTCCTGACAGGCCCGGGCATGGAGCAGGGGAAGAAGCAGATTGACCCCGAT
Organism: Lentisphaerota bacterium; assembly: GCA_003552565.1. Classification (GTDB taxonomy): domain Bacteria; phylum Verrucomicrobiota; class Lentisphaeria; order Oligosphaerales; family PUNB01; genus PUNB01. The sequence continues at coordinate 3,758 of PUNB01000017.1, read as the reverse complement.
ATCAAGAATCCGCTTCTCGCCTAATGGCGCCGTTTGTACGCCGGTTAATTCCAGGAGCCGGTTGAATTCCGCGGAATTAGTGAATCCGAACAGTGATTTGAGTTTTCCCGCCAGGCTGGCTGGTGAAAGATCAACGGACAGAACTTGTTCCCACCTGGCCAGCGGCCGATACCGCCATTTTTCAAGGAGTCGCCACACAGCCATTAAACGTTTTTCCGGACGGTTGACCGGGCGCACTCCGTGACGTTTCCATTTCAGGTTCAACGGCTGAAGCCCTAGACACCACCAGCGATACCATAGTTCGCGATTCATGTTTTGCCGCGAACTCGACATCTTTTTCGCCTGACGGGTCGGATCTGTTAAAAAACCGGCGCCGCCCAGAAGTCCGGCCAAGCGGGTTAATGGTTCCTTTATCTCACCCAGGACCGCCAGACTCAGATAGCGGGCCAGCTCCCTGAACGGTTCACGATTAGCCTTGTATCCCATTGATTCGGATAAAGCTTCATAAGCCGTCTGCTCAAACCCCGCAGCCAGGGAACGATCCAGCAAAGCCCGACTTTTCTGTTGAAAACGAGCCAGCCCGGCGCCTGTCAGAAAATCGCGGATAACCGAATCATCCAATTCCGCAGTTTGCAACGCGCATTGGCCGGGAGCGATCCGGCGGGAATAAGGATATCCTTCAGCGGCTATGTCCTCGAGCAGCTTCAACCATCCCGAAGAAAGATATTCCTTCATTGCCAGACAAGGCGGCAATTTCGAGGAGGCTTTCTTCTGATTATTCTCCCAGACTACATGCATTATCACATCCGAATAACGAACGTCTTCATCATGACCATGAACATGCCAGTCTCCAGGTACCCGGTGCATCTCGATCGGACCGCGGAAAACAACTCCGTCAAAACGCAGTACCGCATCCAGAAAATCAGGACCGGCTTCAGAGTTCCAGGTGCCGGGATGAACAATTTCCACCGTCCGTCCGTCTTCAGTATATAATTGCGGCAGTTCCCGCAGCCACCCCTCGTTCCATAACGCCTGTAACATCCATTCACTCCACTCTGCGACTGATTGTTCAGGACGTTCCCATAGCAGGGCAGATCTGGAAATTGAAGCACGGACAATAAAAGCAAAGACAGAGTAAATCTCCAATGTCCGGTCTAAAGAAACTCCAAGCTCCGTTTTCTGAAACGTGGAATTCACCATTTTTTTCGCCTCCGTTTTAATGCGGTTATAATGTACCTGATTCCGTTTAACTGAAATATTAAACCTGCTTAAAAATAGCATGCTTATATATGTATTACAAATCCGGCCGGATTAATTCACGGAGCATTTGCCGTGATGCGCCATTGCCCGCGATCTCAACAACTTACAGCCGCCAGCCGATCTTGACACGCGTCAGCGCGCCCGCGACCGGTTTACGGCTGTAAGTTGTTGACCTCACGCGCACCGGCTTCTCTCGTGACGAAGTTCATGAATTAATCAGGTTAAACCTGTCCGTCAATTGTCAACCTTGAATTTTTCAATGGTTGACAATAACCTGAATGTGATTATGTTCCATATCTGAACCCGTCAGGAAATTGATGAAAACAACAATTGTTTGCCGGATAGTCTGATTAATTATTCAGACCCCATCTGGACGGCTATGGCAAATATACTAAATCAGCAGTTCAACTGTGAGCGGGATGGTTATGGACAAGGTTTTTTGGGAAGAGCTCGCGGAGGTTAAGCAAGGTGTCAGCGGCGGAGTGTCGGAGGAGGCGTCCTTGGCGGTTTTAAGCTCGACTTCGGCTGATATGCCGGGGATTATGTCGGTAACATCGGCTTTGCGGGGGCGTTATTTTGGCGAGCGGGTTTCTTTATGTTCGATTTTGAATGCCAAGAGCGGAGCTTGCCATGAGGATTGCGGTTTTTGCGCTCAGTCATTGAAGCATCAGACTGATGCTTCAGTCTTTGGCTTGCGATCGGTTTCAGAGATGGTTTCGGCTTATGACAAGACGGTTGATTTACCGGTCGGTCATTTCGGCCTGGTAACCAGCGGCGGCGGCCTTTCTAGTCGGGAACTTGAACAAGTATGCGAGGTGATTAATCAACATCAACGCGAGGGTACGCACTGGTGTGGTTCTCTGGGATGTTTAAGTGAAGAACAGCTGAAGTATTTACAGGCTTCCGGATTAAAAAGGTTTCATCATAATCTGGAGACCGCGGAGAGCTTTTTTCCGCGAATCTGCACTACTCATACTTATGCTCAGCGTTTGAACACGGTGCGATTGGCGAAAAAAACGGGGCTGGAAGTTTGCTGCGGCGGAATTCTCGGCCTGGGCGAGTCATTGGAGCAGCGGGTGGAATTTGCTTTTACCCTCAAGCGCGAGAGGGTGGACGCGATACCGTTGAATTTTCTGGTGCCTGTAAAAGGTACCGCGATGGAAGATCATGATCCAATGAAACCATGGGATATTCTGCGTTCCATCGCTATGTTTCGTCTGGTCAACCCGGAAACAGAAATCAAAGTCTGTGCCGGCCGTTTGCTTCTACGGGATTTGCAGGCTTTGATTTTTCAAGCCGGCGCGAACGGCATGATGATCGGCGATTTGCTTACTGTCGCCGGACGCGGAGTGGAGGAAGATATGCAAATGCTGCATGACCTGGAGATGGATTATGAGGCCCGGTGAACAATGGATCGAGCCGGAACTGACACGGCTGCGACAGCATTCGCGACTGCGGAATATTGAACCGCGTCCCAAGGCGGGCGGCAAGTTTGTTGATCGGAATGGACGAATGATTCTGAACTTCGCATCCAATGATTACCTGAATTTTTCTCAGCGCCCGGAATTGATCGCGGCGGCCCGCGATTCTTTGAACAAATTCGGCGGCGGCGGCGGCGCTTCCCGGTTAATGTCCGGCACTTTGCCGCCGCATGAACGACTTGAACAAGAGACGGCAGTTCATAAAGGATATCCCGCGGCTCTGATTTTCGGCAGCGGTTATCTTGCTAATGTCGGAGTGATTCCCGCTCTGGTCGGACGCGGAGATAAAGTTTACGCGGACAAACTCGTCCATGCCAGTATTCTGGACGGAATTCAGCTGAGCCGGGCCCGGCTGATTCGATTTCGGCATAATGACGCGGCCAATTTGCGAGAGCTGTTGGAGAAAGAGAAGAAAGACGGGGATACTGGAAAAAGAATTCTGGTGGTGACTGAATCGGTTTTCAGTATGGATGGTGATCTTGCGCCGCTGGAGGAATTGGCTGAAATATGTTCGAAATACGAAGCCATGCTGATGGTTGATGAAGCTCATGCCACAGGGACTTTCGGCAAGAACGGCGGCGGACTGATTGAGCTTTACGGAGTGAAAAACCAAGTGAACGTGGCGATGGGGACATTCAGCAAGGCGCTGGGCAGCTACGGCGGGTTTGCGGCCTGTTCGGTCGAACTTCGGGACTGGCTGATTAACCGGGCCCGCTCATTTGTTTTCACCACTTCCATACCGCCCGCGGTGGCGGGGGGATGCCTGGAGGCGTTGAATTTACTGCGCCGCGAACCGGAAGGCGGCGGCGAACTCCAGCGAAGAGCCGCCTGGTTCCGGACAGAATTACAACGGGCCGGCTTGATTACAGGCGACTCACAAAGTCAAATCATCCCGATTATGACGGGATCAGAAACACGGGCCTTGAGCTTAGCCCGACGATTGCTGGAAGCCGGAATATTGGCTGCGCCGGTGCGGCCTCCGACGGTGCCGGTGGGAACTTCCCGCCTGCGTTTTTC
>PUNB01000274.1 GCA_003552565.1 Lentisphaerota bacterium | reverse complement strand
GTGTTCATCTATGGAGCCGGCCGCCAGATAGGCGGCAATTTCGCTGGTTTCTGGCTGCGTCAACTGGGTTTTCTAGCCCTGGGCATTGTGATCTTCATCGGCCTGGTGTCTTTTGACTACCGCAGACTGGCCAATTGGAGCTGGCTGCTCTATCTGCTCTCTTGCCTGTCTCTGCTTTACGTCTTGTTTTTCGGCACCACCATCAACTATTCCAGTCGCTGGCTTTATTACCGCGGCTTCAGCCTGCAGCCGGCCGAGATCGCTAAACCTTTTGCTGTCCTTTTCCTGGCCTGGCTGTCCTCGCGGCCCTATCTTCGGTTCGACCGCCTGCCGCCGCTGATATTGTATGCGGCGGCAATGACGCCGCCGGCCTTCCTGGTCGCTCTGCAGCCGGACCTGGGAACCGCCATGGTTTTTGTCGGCATTGGAGCCTGCATTATTTTCGTCGCCGGCATTTCCTGGCGCTGGATTGCCTTGATAGCGTTGTTAGCTATCATATCCTTACCAATGGCCTACCTGGGTTTTCTGGAGGAATACCAGCGGGATCGCATTCGCACCCTGATAAACCCGTCCCAGGACATCTCGGCAGCCGGCTGGAACGCGCACCAGGCTCTGCTGGCAGTCGGCAGCGGCGGCACCTTTGGCAAAGGTTATATGCGGGGCACCCAGCATGTGCTGGGCTACCTGCCCCGGACAGTCGCCCCGACGGATTTTATTTTCTCCGTCATCGGCGAAGAAACCGGTTTTGTAGGTGCCGGCGCCTTGGTGTGCGCCTTTCTGGCTCTATTGATCTGCTGCCTGCGGGCCGCCGCCAGAGCACCGGATGAGTTCGGCAAACTGATCTGTTCCGGGGTGGCGGCGATGCTGTTTATTCATGTTTATATAAATATAGGCATGAGTGTTTACATGGCTCCGATCGTCGGCCTGCCGCTGCCGCTGATCAGCTACGGCGGCAGTTCTATTTTGAATATTTTTATTTCCGTCGGCCTGGTGCAGAGCGTTTACATTCGGCGCGACACCCCGCCGCCCGCTTGACCGCTTAATAAAGTTAACACATCTTCAATATTGCCGTTTATTCACCTTGATCTCCGGAGGCTCCAGCCTCGGCCATTATCCGGCTGACCCGACGGGCGAAGTTCATCGGATCCGGAATTTCCATGCCGGCAGTCAGCAGTGCCTGATCATACAGCAGTTCGGCGTATTCGGTAAAACGCATACGGCTTGACTGGTCTTTAACCATGTCGTTCATGGTCTTCAGCAACGGATGCGAAGGATTGATCTCCAGAATTTTTTTGGATTCGGGCATCGGCTGATTCATAGCCTTAAGGATTTTTTCCATATGCACTCCCAGATCCATATCCCCTGAGACAATACAGCATGGACTTTCGGTCAAACGCTTGGACACTCTGACTTCTTTAACCTTTTCCTTAAGGATGTCCTGCAGCAGAGCCACCAGCTCTTTGCTCTCGGACGGAATTTTGTCTTTCTTTTCCTGGCCACTGTCCTCTTTTTTGTCCTTATCCGCACTGTCCTCTGGTGTATCATCCAGGTCGATTTCGCCTTTGGCCACTGACTTCAATGGTTTTTCCTGATAAGAAGCAATACTCTGCACCACCCATTCATCGATGGGATCAGTCATGAACAGCACTTCATAACCGCGGGCCTCAAAACCCTCCAGAAGCGGAGACTTTTCCAGGTTGGCCCGGTTTTCACCGGTAAGATAATAAATCTCTTTCTGGTTTTCTTTCATATTTTCAACGTACTCGGCGAGAGAAATCATCTTGCCGGCTTCTTTCTGGCTGGACTCGAACAGCAGCAGCTCCTGCAATCTTTCACGGTTGGCTATATCACTATGCACCCCCTCTTTCAGCACCTTGCCGAACTCATGCCAGAAAGTCAAATATTTGTCTCGATCAGATTTCATCATTTCCTTCAGAGTATCCAGAACTTTCCGGATCAAGTTCTTCTGAATCACCTGGATAACTTTTTCCTCCTGCAAGGTTTCCCGGGAAACATTCAAGGAGAGATCGGAAGAATCAACCACCCCGCGCAGGAAACGCAGATAAGAAGGAAGCAGTGCTTCACAATTGTCGGTGATAAACACCCGTTTGACATACAGATGAATGCCGCGATTGCGGTTTTCCGGCATGAAAAGATCAAAGGGCGCCTTCTCGGGTATATATATCAGCGCTTTAAACTCGGTCGTGCCTTCAGCTCCCCAATGAATCCAAGTCAGAGGATTGCTGAAGTCATGGGAAATATGCTGGTAAAATTCGTTGTACTGTTCTTCCGTAATTTCCTCTTTCGGGCGCAGCCAGATTGCTTTACGGGAATTGAGCACTTCCTCCCGGATTTCGGTCTCGGCTTCACCCTCGGGCTTGTCTTCCTGCCCCTCTTTCTTTTTCTCCACATCCATAACGATCGGGTGCTCAACAAAATCGGAGTAGGTCTTGACAATTTTGCGAAGCCGCCATTCTTCCAGATACTCCAGTTTATCTTCATTAAGATGCAGGATCACGTCAGTGCCGCGAGTCGATTTTTCCGCGGCTTCGATTGTGTATGAACCGCTGCCGGTGGACTGCCATTTGACCGCCTCGTCCTTCCGTCCCGCCCGGCGAGTGATCACGGTCACTTTATCCGCCACCATAAAGGCGGAGTAAAAGCCGACTCCGAATTCACCAATCAACTCACTCGTCATTTCCTGTTGACGTTCTTTCATCTGCTCCAGGAACCCCCGAGTTCCGGAGCTGGCGATAGTGCCGATGTTCGCTTCAACCTCTTCCGCGGTCATGCCGATGCCGTTGTCGGAAACTGTCAGAGTCTGATTTTCACGGTCCGGAATCAGGCGAATTTTCCATTCCGGATCATCTTCGAGAATCGACTGGTCGGACAAGGCTTCGAATCTGGCTCGGTCAATCGCGTCGGAAGCATTGGAAATAAGTTCGCGCAGAAAGACATCGGCATGGGTGTAGAGAGAATGGATCACCAAGTCCAGCAACTGCTGAACTTCTGTTTTGAATTTGCGTCTTTTAGCGTTTGCAGGCATAATATTTTCTCCTTAATGTTTTGTTAGTTAGAAATTATACGTACACGGAAAACCGCGGAAAGCATAAAAAACCACGGATTAACACTGATTAACACTGATAACAATTATGGAATATTCGGCTTGCGGGTACCTGATCACTTGCCATCTAAATGGTCAGGCAGGCTGCGGGGGCTCCCTCTCTTTATGTTTTTCGCAGCTATTAAAGCAGATTTTACATACAAGCCCGACCGCCGGCGCAAAGCGCCTGATTCTCCGAGGGTGAGACTTGGCCTTGGGCAATACCTCGGGAGCGGCCGCGTCCCCGCGGGCACTCTTTTGGCCGCGAGGACCTGACACACTTTCAAAAGTTCAATAACGGCAGCGATATGAAATCAGATTTACGGCCAAGTGCTCAGGCAGGCTGCGGCCGCTCCATTTTTTGTGACTTTTTGCATGCCGCGACGTAGGCTTTGCGGAGTCGGGTGTTTTTTGTGGCTATCAAAATTAGAAGCCTCATGCCCTGGCACCTGAACGTTGAAACCGTCTATCCACGAAAATCATGAAAAACCGTTACTATAATATATTGAGGCGGTTTTTCATCCCGCGTCCTCAATTCTGATCATCACCGGCGGTTTCGCCACCGCCTCCAACTCCTGCAGTTTTACCAATGCCGCCTGCATGTCTTTTTCCTTGGCCTGATGAGTCAGGATCACCACCGGCACCTCCTCGCCCCGGGCTTCTCCGGCTTCCTCGCTTTCCTGCTGAGTGACACTGGCCAGACTGATGTCCAGCTCCCCCAGCACCCCGGCCACTTGCGCCAGCACCCCGGGTAGATTGTAAAGCTGCAACCGTAAATAGTAGCGACTTGAGATGTCACCGATATCCAATACCTTGTCATATCCTTCATGCGGCCGGAAAGCCGCCACTCGGCGCGGCGAGCCGCTGACCACGTTCAGCCCCACATCGACCAGGTCCGCGATCACGGCACTGGCGGTGGCGTCTCTGCCCGCTCCCTGGCCGTAATACATCGTGTCTCCGACCGGATCACCGTTGACCAGCACACCATTGAACACCCCCTGCACATTGCCCAGCATACTGTCCGCCGGAACCAAGGCCGGGTGCACCCGAATCTGCACATCCTTTTCCTCCTGCCGGATCACCGCCAGTAACTTTATCCGATAGCCAAGTTTTTCGGCGTAGGTGATTTCCTGCAGAGAAACACCGCGAATTCCTTCCACGTAAACCGGCTCCATGCCGAACCATTCTCCGTAAGCCAGGGAAGCGACGATACTGGCTTTATGAGCGGTATCCAGACCGTCAACATCAACCCCCGGATCCGCTTCGGCGTAACCGGCCCGCTGGGCTTCCGCCAGCACTTGTTCAAAGGATGCCTGTTCCGCCTGCATGCGGGTGAGGATGTAATTACAGGTTCCGTTCAGAATGCCTAGGACACTGTTTACCCGATTGCCGACCAGCCCCTCGCGCATCGCCTTGATAATCGGTATACCGCCGCCCACACTGGCTTCATAAAACACATCGCGGTCAGCGGCGGCAGCGGCTTCGAAAATCCGGTCACCATGTTCCGCCAGCAAAGCTTTATTAGCGGTGACCACCGGTTTGCCCGCTTCCAGGCAATCAAGGATCAAGTCAAGCGCAGCGCCGGTGCCGCCGATCAATTCCACCGCTACTTCTATTTCCGGATCATTGATCACTTGCTTTACGTCCGTGGTCAGCACCCCCTCCTCTACCTGAACGCCGCGGTCCGTGGCGATATCAAGGTCGGCAATCCTTTTCACTCGCGGCCGCACTCCGGTGCGTCGGCCAATCAAATCGCCGCTCTTCGCCAGCCAGTCAACGACACCGGCTCCGACCGTGCCGAAACCGATTATACCGACATTTAAATCCCGCATATTGCCATTCTCCTGCGTTTTTTGCTAAAATAAATTCACAACCGTCCCATGGGATGGCTGAATTAATGCGAAAAGGGTTTTGCGAAGCTCACAAGCCCGAAAGTGGCTGTGCGTTCCAAGGCCAATTGGATTAAGGCGAAAGATTATGACGAAAGATTAGGGAAAAACGGGTGCGCCCCTTAATCTTTTGCCCTAATCCTTCGCCTTAATCTCGTTTCCGAACCCTTTTTGCATGGGGACCCGCGACTCCGCTCAGTTATCCCCGTCAGATCGGTTGTTCATTGCCGTGCCTGTCCTTCGCATTTGCGTCTCATCAGATTCCGCCCATTTTCTCGGTGCTGTGCTGAATCTGCTGATGGATATCGTCGGCCAGGCGCAAAGCTTCCAGACCATGCTCCCCGGTAACTCGCGGCTGTCGCACCATCCTGCCATGCTTTTGCAAGCTGTACAGACAATCAACAAAGTCCTGCAGCTCATCCAGCAAGGCGTTGGACTGTTTCACCGCCACCGGCTCCCGGACTATTTTCCGTTCCCGCAGATACGCTATTTCCCCTTTCTGCTCCTGATAATCAAGCGCCAGGTAGGCATTGTTTTTAAATACCCGCAGCCGCCGCATCGGCCGTTCACTGACCCGGCTGGCGGTCAGGTTGGCAACGGTGCCGTTGGCGAATTCCAGGCGCGCATTGGCGATGTCCTCGGACGGACTCAGAATCGCCACCCCGGCGGCCTTCACATCCTCCACCCGGCTGTCAACTATCCGCAGTACCACATCCAGTTCATGAATCATCAAATCAAGAACCACGCTGACCTCCGTGCCGCGCGGGGGAAGCCCCGGACGAAGCGGCGGATAGGAAGCCATCCGATGAGCCTCTATAAACCGCGGAGGACCGGGAATTTCGTCGAGGCATTGCAAGACCGGGTTATAACGTTCAACATGCCCGACATGCAGCAGCAGATTGCGTTCTCCGGCCATGGCAACCAGTTCCTCCGCCTCCTCAACCCTTCCGCATAGGGGTTTTTCGACTAAAACATGCAGATTGTTTGCCAATAAATACTTCGCCAGTTCGTAATGCGTATTCGTCGGTGTCGCCAAACTGACCGCCTGCACCTGGGAGAGCATTTCATCCAAGGACGAAAAAGCCCGCGTTTGCAATTCCTCCCCCACCTGGGCGGCAGTCTCCGTGTTATGATCGAAAACCCCGATCAGCTGGACATTCCGACATTGCTTATATAAGCGCGCATGATGCCGCCCCAGAGCCCCGGTTCCTATCACTCCGGCTCTTACAACTGAATCTGTCTGTTTTTCCCGCATGAGAACCCCACTAGCGCATAATTTTTCCACCTCGCCGCCGTTAACCGGCGAACGACCGTACAACATACAATCAAATGTCCCGTTCGCAAGGAACACAGCCTGATTATTTCATGGCGCGAGGATTGCAAAAAAAGCTGTCAAGAGTAAAGTAAACCAGCAAACGGAAATTGGGGAGAATCTTTTCATGCAAGAAAGCTTAAAACTTTTAGCTGACTTATCCCGCCAATACGGCGGTGATCACCAAAACGCTTTCCTCGGAGGCGGCAATACTTCGTATAAAGACGATACGACCCTTTACATAAAACCCACCGGAGCTTCGCTGGAAAATATTTCCGCCGATGATTTCATTGCGCTTGACCGAAAAAAGCTGCGACACCTGTTCACCGCCACCCCGGAGGGCGGCAAAGGCGAACGGGAAAGAAAAGTGCAACAATGCCTCGCCAACGCGATTATTTCTCCACGACGGCAGTCCTTTCCTTCCGTAGAAGCTCCTTTGCACGAACTGCTGCCCAAGGCTTATGTATTTCATCTGCACCCGGTGATCGTCAACGGCATGACCTGCGGACAACAAGGCGAAGAAATCTGCAAACAGCTTTTCCCGGAAGCGTTATGGATCAATTACGCGGATCCGGGTTTCGCCGCGGCAATGACGTTCAAACAAAAATTCCTTTCCGAGGAAACAGCGGAAAGACAATCGGTATCAATGGTCTTTGTCCAGAATCACGGGATATTCATAAACGCTGACAGCTTGTCGGAAATCGAAAAGATTTTTGCCGATGTCCAAACAAAGCTGCAAAAATTCTATGAACAATCGGGAGTAAAAACGAAACTTCCGGAAGAACCCCCTGATCGCCAGCGGGCACGACAAATGGCCCCCAGACTCCGCGGAATTTGCAAAGCACTGCAAAACGGCACAGTCATTCTCACCGGCAATCAATATGCCGCCGCGCAGGGACCGTTAACCCCAGACCACGTGGCCTACGCGGGATCTTTCCCTTATCAGGGGGAGATCGACCTGGAACACATGCGGAACTGGCTCCGAGAACACGAAAAGCCGCCTGAAATCGCTGTTTTTCCGGGCATAGCCACCTTTTCCATGGGCCGTTCATTGGCGGAAGCGCGCAATATCCAAACCGCGGCTCGTAACGCGGCGCTCATAGAGCATCTCAGCCAACCATTCGGCGGCCCCCGATATCTAACGGAACCTGAGTATGAATTCCTTGAAGGACAACATAACGGCTGTTCTTACGACCGCCGGAAGAACCCGAATAACCAGGCTGCAGGACGCATGGATGGTCAAGTCTGTGTAGTTACGGGCGCGGCCCAGGGATTCGGTCGTGGAATTGCCCGCGGGCTGGCGACGCAAGGAGCCGTGGTCGGACTGGCGGACCTTAATCTGGAAGGCGCCCAGCAGGCCGCATCCGAGATAGCCGCGGAATGCGATGCCGAAGATCGGGTGTTCAGCCTGAAAGTCAATGTTGCAGACGAAGAAAGTGTGGCCGAATGTTTCAACCAGGCGGTTGATCTCTGCGGAGGCATGGACTTAACAGTCGCCAACGCCGGAGTCCTGCGAGCAAATTCTGTCAAGGATTTCAAGCTGGCCGACTGGCAGTTCGTCACCCAGGTGAATTACCAGGGGTACTTCCTGACCGTCAAATACGCCTCCATGATCATGGCCGCACAGAATCAGGCCGGCGAAGGTCGATTCTGGAGCGACATAGTGCAGATAAACTCGAAAAGCGGTTTGGAGGGAAGCAGCCGCAACGCCGCCTACGCCGGCAGTAAATTCGGCGCCATCGGCTTGACCCAGAGCTTCGCCAAAGAGCTGGTGGAAGATTATATTAAAGTCAACAGCGTCTGCCCGGGAAATTATTTCGAGGGGCCTCTGTGGAGCGATCCGGAAAATGGTTTGTTTGTGCAATACCTCCGGGCCGGCAAAGTGCCGGGGGCCGAAACCATTGAAGATGTCAAGCGTTTTTATGAAAGCAAAGTACCCATGGGACGCGGCTGCCGCCCGGAAGACATAGTCAAAGCGATTATCTACTTATGCGAACAGGATTACGAAACCGGCCAGGCACTGCCGGTGAGCGGCGGACAGGTTATGCTGCACTAGTGTGAATAATGCACTGCCCTCTTTGACCGCTTGTGTGAGACTTCGTCTTTTTATAGCCACAAAAAACACCCGACTCCGCAAAGCCTACGTCGCGGCATGCAAAAAGTCACAAAAAATGGAGCGGCCGCAGCCTGC
>PUNB01000188.1 GCA_003552565.1 Lentisphaerota bacterium | reverse complement strand
GATGTGATTAAATACATGTACACCGACACTTTCTGCGAACAGACCCCTTCCGCCTGGTCGTCGCCTCGGGTTTACGCTGACCCGCCGGCAATTAAACGGGATGAAATGAACAACACCGCTTACAGGGATGCCCTGAAAGAAGCGCTGATTGAAGAAATGCGGCGCGACGGGCGGGTTGTCTGTTACGGCGAAGACGTGGCTGATTACGGCGGCGCTTTCAAGCTGACCAAGGGGCTGCTGGAAACCTTCGGCCGGGATCGGGTTTTCAACACCCCGATTTCCGAGGCGTGCATCTGCGGCACCGCTGTGGGGATGGCCATGGCGGGTTACCGCCCGGTGGCGGAACTGATGTACATGGACTTTGCTCTGATGGCTTCCGACCAGATCGCCAATCAGGCTGCTAAATGGCATTACATGGTCGGCGGCATGGTGGAAGTGCCGCTGGTTTACCGGGTCAGCGTCGGCGGCGGCAAAGGGTACGGTGGTCAGCATTCGCAGTCGCTGGAATCAGTTTTCTGTCATATACCCGGACTCTATGTTGTTTATCCCAGCAATTCCTATGATGCCAAAGGATTGTTAAAAACGGCCGTCCGGGACAACAACCCAGTGTTGTTTGTGGAGAGTCAGCTGCTTTATAATGAGAAATCTCCGGTTCCCCAGGAAGAGTACCTGGTGCCCTTTGGTGAAGCTCGCGTGGCCCGCTCCGGCGGCGATGTTTCATTGATCGGCTGGGGGCCGGCAGTTAACGATGCCCTGACCGCCGCTGAACAGCTGGCGGCGGAAGGTGTGGAAGCCGAGGTGATCGACCTTCGCACACTGGTGCCGCTGGACGAACAGGCCATCTACGCTTCAGTACGTAAAACCGGTCGCTGCGTGGTTTTCAGTCAGTCGGTGGATATCGGCAGCTTCACCGGTGAAATTGTTTCCAAAATTAGTGAAAACTGTTTTGACTGGCTCGACGCCCCGCCGATCAAGGTCGGAGCCGCCAACGGCATAGCGCCGCAGGCTTATACTTTGGAACAGGCCTTCCTGCCTGGCGCCGAAGATATGATCAAAGCCGTGAAGTCACTGATATAAAAGTAGCTCTTTCTCAAAACGAATGGGGCTGGTAGTTTTCTTAGATTTTGCGGATAACAGCTTGGTATCAGAAAGGACGGTTTCAGTGTTCAGGTGTCAGGTTTTCAGGGTAAGACGAAGGGTGGGGTTAAGTGGATGCTGAAGTGTTTAGAGGAGAGGCGTGAAGGCCATGACACTTAATCCCGCATTTCATCGAACACTTGAGCCCACTCTTAGTTGGTTACGCTTAAACCACCTGCTTCGTCGGTATTGGGTACGAAAGACGACCACAATGTGCCCACAAAATCTGTTCTTAAGAAAGCCTTGACACCCGAAACCCGAACTCTGTCACGAACTATGCCTCATTTCTGCATGTGAATTGAAACAAGCTACCCACCCAATTTAAAAAGGATCTCAAATTATATGGCAACCCAAGTTCCCATTCCCAAGCTCGGACAGTCTGAAGAGACTGTGTCCATTGTCAAATGGCATAAGCAGGAAGGCGAGGCAGTTTCCAAAGGCGATGTGTTGTTTGAAGTGGAAACCGACAAGTCCGTGCTGGAGGTCGAATCCCAGTTTGAGGGCGCCTTGCTGAAAATAGTCATTCCCGCCGGCAAAGAAGTGCCGGTAATGAGCATTGCCGCGGTCATTGGTGAAGCTGGAGAGGAAATTCCGGAAATCAAGCAGCCGGAAACAAAGCCTACCGAAAGCGCCTCTGCACCATCAACGGAGCAGCCTTCCGCACCGGTTTCCTCGCCGTCATCCAAAGCGGCCCCTGCTTCCTCTGAAGCGTCGGCGGAAAAAATCGCTCCTGCGCCTGCTTCGGAGAGCGGTGGACGCGCCGTCTCCCCCGGAAAATCTGAGCAAACAGCATCATCGACGGCCCAGGCACCGCGCCATAAAGCTTCACCGCGGGCTCGGAAAACAGCCGCGGAAAACCTCCTTGATGTGGCGGCGGTAAACGGCAGCGGTCCTGGCGGCAGGGTGGTTGAAAGGGATGTGCTTGCTTATCTTGAGTCAATGGGCGAGAAAAGTCGAAGTGTCACCCCCGCTGCTTTCAATCTGGCTCGGCAGCTGGGGCTGACGATCAATCAGTTGGAGGCCACCGGGGCCACCGGCAGAATCACCTTGGAAGATGTCCGGAGGGCGGAGGCCGAGAAGCCGAAAGCCATGCCGAAGATGCGCCAGATCATTGCTCAGCGGCTGCAGCAGTCAAAACAGAGCATCCCGCATTTTTATGTTACCGTCAAGGTGGACATCACGGAATTGTCGGCTTTCCGCCGTCGCTTGAAAGAGCAGGGGTTGAAACTCAGTGTCAATGATTTTATCCTTAAAGCTTCCGCCTGGGCCCTGAAAGACTTCCCCAGGGTAAACAGTATCACTGAAGACGGTGTCCATGTCCGCTGGCGCGGCCGCGTGAATGTCGGCATGGCGGTCAATCTTGAGGATGGGCTGGTGGTGCCGGTTCTGCATAACGCCGACCGCATGGCCATGGATGAACTGCATGCCGCGGCCCGTTTGCTGGCGGACAAGGCGCGCGGGCAGAAATTGACTCCAGAGGAAATGAGCGGCGGCACTTTCACTGTTTCCAACATGGGGATGATGGATGTCGAGAACTTCAGCGCCATTATCAATCCCGGCGAGAGCGCTATCCTGGCAGTGTCCTCCGCCCGGCCGCGGCCGGCGGTGTTGGAGGATGGCCAGATAGCGGTGCGGGAAATAATGAAAATAACCCTCAGCGCCGATCACCGGGTGATAGACGGTGTCCTTGCCGCCCGTTTTGTTAATCGCGTGAAGAAATATCTGGAAGATGTTTCTCGCTGGCGCAGTGAAACAGGACTGAAATAAATGTAAAGGACTTTAGCGATGAAGAATAAATTTGATGTAACAGTGATCGGCGGCGGTCCCGGTGGTTATGTGGCCGCTATTCGGGCGGCACAGTTGGGAGCCAACACCGCTTTGGTGGAAAAAGAGCATGTCGGCGGCACTTGTCTGAACTGGGGCTGTATACCGACTAAGTCCCTAATTGCATCAGCAACGTTGTTTCAACGGTTTCAGCACGCGGATGAATTCGGTATTCGTGTGGAAGGTTCTGCGCGGCCCGACTGGTCCGCCATACAGCAGCGAAAAAACCGGATAGTTCAGGAACTGCGCCAGGGAATAGAACATCTGCTGAAAAGCAATCAAGTGACAGTTTTCAAAGGCACGGCTGAATTCAGCAGCCGCAGGAAAATTCTTGTGCGGTCGAACGAGCATGACCAGAAACCGGACTCCCTGGAAAGTGGTCGGGTGATCATTGCCAGCGGCAGCGCCTCAACTGAACCGTCTTTTATTCCGAAAGCGGATAATATCTATTATTCCCGGCAGGCGCTTGAGCTTGAATCTTTGCCTAAGGAGATTATTATCCTCGGCGGCGGGGTGATCGGCTGTGAATTCGCCTGCATGTTTGCTCAGTTGGGGGTAAAGGTGAAACTGGTGGAGATGCTGCCGCGAATTCTGCCGATGGTGGATCTCGAAGCCGCCCGGGTGGTGGAAAAAAGCATGAAAAGTTTGGGAATCGAACTTTTTACCGGTGTTCCCATGGAAAACATCAAGTCTTCCAGTCGGCGAGTAACGGCCAGTGTCGGTGAACAAACCGTTGCCGCTGAAAACATGCTGGTATGCATTGGGCGCCGTCCCTACAGTGACGGTTTGAACCTTGGCAACATCGGACTTGACACAGATGAGAACGGTTTCCTGCCAGTCGACAGTCACTGTCGTACTCGGGTGTCTTGTGTGTATGCCATCGGAGACCTCACGGGACCGGTTCAGTACGCCCACCGAGCCAGCGCCCAGGCCATGGTCGCGGCGGAAGAAGCCGTAGCGGGCGGCAGCCGCCCGCATTCAGATCGGCTGGTTCCGGGGTGCATTTTCACCAGCCCGGAAATCGGCAGTGTCGGCCTGACGGAAGAAGAAGCTTCGGAACAAGGAATTCAGTATAATGTCGGAAATTTTCCGCTGGCGGCTCTAGGCAAAGCCAAAATTGAGGGAGAAACCAACGGTTTTTGTAAAATTATCGCGGACAAAAGCACGGATCAGGTGCTCGGCGTTCATATTGTCGGCCCCCACGCCACCGACCTGATTGCCGAAGCGGCAACCGCCATGCAGCAGGAAATAACGGCAGAGGAAATCGGCCGGGCTATACATGCTCACCCCACCCTGGGCGAAGTGACCATGGAAGCCGCTCACGCGGTGCATCAACAATGCATTCATTTGCCGCCGCCGAGACGGAAGAAAAATAAAAAAGGCTGACCACGAGGCATGGTGGAATTCGTGCGGAGGAGCCAAAAAAACTATTAGCAACCCATTCGTTTTGAGAAAAAGCCTATATGTTTTATGATCAGCCAAATTAAGATGGAGGAATTTTTTGATGCGCAAATTTAATGAAACACATCAATGGGTGGATTATGAGGAGGGTGTGGCGACCATCGGAATCACCACTCGCGCGGTTGAAAAAATGGGCGATATAAACTACATCGAATTGCCGGCGATCGGGGCGGTCTTTATGCAGGATGACGTGCTGTGCATTGTGGAATCAGCCAAAGCGGCCTCGGATGTTTTGACCCCAGTTGGAGGAACGGTTGTCGAGGTCAATATGCACTTGGAAAAAACCCCGGAACTTATCTGCGCTTCGCCGGAAGGCGAAGGGTGGATATGCCGTTTCAGTGAAGTGGACACTGATGAACTGGAAAATCTGATGACTGAAGAAGAATATGAGATCTTTGTGGAAAAAGAAATCGAGGGAGAAGAATAATCCTCCGAATAACTTGACAAAATGAAAAAAAAGCCGACATTATCTGCTGATGTCAACAATGATAATTTTATCCGTCATTTATGCCGAGTTCTGAACAAAAAAATGTGAGCTTTTGTCGCCTCAGCTGATTCATCCTCGGCAGTGTTTTTCGCAAGGAGCATTCAAACTGATGAATAAGAAAAACCATCTCTCCCGCAAACAGATTAATGAATTGAAACGCATGCTCGAAATTGAGCGGGAAAGCTATCTCAACCATATTCATGCCGTCAACGGCCATGGCACTGATGTTCATGGGGATGCCGGGGATATTTCCAGCAGTTTGGCTGAAACCGAATTGCTATGGGGTTTGGAGGAGCAGGAACGCCAGTACCTGATGGAGGTGGATGAGGCCCTGAAGCGTATAGAAAACGGCACCTACGGTGTTTGTGAAGAATGCGGTAAGCCCATCCCCTATGAACGGTTGAAGGCGATACCAACCGCCAAATACACCGTCGACTGTCAGGAAATGATTGAACAGCAGAAAAACACTTTCTGAACACTTTTAGTTTTTTTACATTAGAGAAAACGGTTGTCCCTGATATTTTTTTTGGGTGCGATTAAAATATGCAGAAAACATCTTCATCTGTTGAACAGCGCAGAGACCGCGCCCTGATTATGGTGGTGGATGATGACGAAAATTCGCGCTCTGTCATTGGGATGACACTGAAGCAGGAGAACTATCGAGTATCGGAATGCTCCAGCGGCCAGGAGGCTCTTGATAGTTTTGATAAATGTAAACCTGACGTGGTGCTGCTGGACGTGGTCATGGAGGGCATTAACGGACATGAGGTCTGCCGGCGGCTTAAAAGCGATCCCAGTAAAGCCATGACCCCAATCCTCATCATAAGCGGTTTCGACAGCCGCGAGGAACGTCTGCAAGCCATAGAGTCGGGTGCCAATGATTTTATCAGCAAGCCTATAGATCCCAAAAATGTTCTATTGCGCGTTCGCAACAATTTGCAAATTAAAAGGCTGCACGACCAGGCCCGTGATGATTACCGCCGTCTGCAGGAATTGGAAAGGATGCGGGACAATCTTATCCACATGGTGGTGCATGATGTGCGTTCGCCTCTGACCGGGCTGATGGGGTATCTGGAACTGCTGCAAGGCACCGCGGAAGAGGAATTGAGCCCGGATAATCTGGAGATACTGGACACCGCCCGGAACCTGGCTCAGATTGTCATGCAGATGATCCAGTCCATATTGGATGTCAATCTGCTTGAACATAACACCATGCCGCTGCATCAGGAATCAGCCAATCTGGTTTCGATAATTCAGGACGCATTGCGGATATTGCAGCCCAAGTTGAAAAAACATTGTGTTGATTTTACTCCCGAGGCGGAAAAAATCAAAGCTTGGTGCGACCCCGAAGCTACTCGACGAATATTGACCAATCTGATTTCCAACGCTGTTCATTACAGTCCTGCTGATACACCTATCCGCATAACGGTGGAAGCTCGAAAAAATGATGTGCTGGTGGAAGTTAAAGATCAAGGTTCGGGTCTTACCGCAAAAGAGCAGGAAAAACTGTTTCAGAAATTCGGCTTTATCGACAAAGGGGAGAACGGAAAGAAACAGCGTTCTTCCGGTCTCGGTCTGCTGTTTTGTAAACTTGCGGTGGAAGCTCAGGGAGGTGAGATCGGGGTCTCAAGTAAACCCGGTGAAGGCAGCACTTTCCGGTTCACTCTGCCCCGGCGCCAGCCGCGCGGCTGACCTCTTTCTGAATTAGGCAAATACCACCTGCAATGGGAAACTTGTCGCTTCTGTCGTGTCCATTCGGGCGAGTGGCAGGCCTCATAGTTTTTCGTTGTTGCTTCGCTAAAAATTTAAAGAAAGAGGGTATAGACCCTCCGCGAAAAGGGGTCAAGACCTAATTTTGTGTTCTCCTTGTCTCGCACTTATTCTAAAAAAAATGAGGAATCGAAAGAAAATCAGATAAGGTGCGAGATCCGCCTGAGGCGGACGAGACAAAGTTTTATTGTTTTGTGCGTGTAGAGACCCTAAATACCTTTTCGCATACCCTCTAGTTAGTATTACTTCCTGCTTTTTTTTAATACGGATGCACACGGATTGGGATTAAGCTTTTTCGCTAACCGTTTTTCTCTTTATGGATACCGGGTGCGAAAAGCTGGGGGTCGGGCTTTTTTCTAAAAAAATCCTTACCTTGAAATCACCGGCTGATAGCCGCACGGCTCCATGGTGAAAGCGCCTCTGCCGCCGGTGAGTTTGGGCAGAGCTTTGCCGAAGCCGAACATCTCCGCCAGCGGCACCTCACAGAGAATGCGTTTGTTGTTGTCCCCCAGTGACTCCATGTTCTGAATCACCGCCCGCCGAGGCTGCAGATAGGTGGTGACATCGCCGACATTATCTTCGGGAGTCAGAATTTCCAGATGCATCAGGGGCTCTAACACCACGGTGCCGATTTCTCTTATCGCCTGATCCACAGCCTGCAGCACCGCTCCGGTGACGGCGTTGAGGGTGGTTTTGTCCGGGTAAACCTTCAGGCTTATGATCTCCGCTTCCACATAAATCAGACTGTAACCGCTGTTGCCGCCGGTGTAGAGGCCGTCTTCCAAACTTTCCCTGGCGGCTTTGGCGAGGTTTTTCGACACTTCATTTTGCTTTTCAAGGCGGCTGGAAATAGTGAAGGTTTCCTGGCCGCGGGTGCGGTCAAACGGACGGAACCTGATTTCGGCGCCGCATTGCAGTTCAGTTTCACCAATAAATTTATGAAATTCAGTAAAAACAGTCTGTTCATGCTTGAATGTTTCCCGGTAGGCGACCCGAGGGGCGCCGGCTCTGATCGGCACATTGAACTCCTGCTCCAGTCTTTTTAAATTGATTTCCAAATGCAGTTCCCCCATGCCGGAGATAAGGCGTTGGCCGGTGTCATTATCCCGGTCCAGGGTTAAAGTGGGGTCTTCGCGGGCCAGCAGTTCAAGCGCTTCATCGAGCCGGTCTTTTTCCCGGCTGCTGTGCGGTTCCACTGCCATGGAGATAACCGGCTCGGGAAACTGCATTGTTTCAAAAGCAATCAGGTGACGGCTGTCGCACAGAGTATCCCCGGTGCCGCAGTTTCTAGGCCCGATCAAGCCGACAATGTCCCCCGGACCGACACCGGGAACAGACTCCGTGCTTTTGGCGAACAAGCGATAAATCTGTTTCGCCGCAACCTTTTCTCCAGTACGCGCGTTAACTAGCTTGGCTCCCGCCTGAATTGACCCTGAGTATGTGCGCAAATACAGCAGATCGGCGGAAGTTCCGGCGGCAACCTTGAAAATCAGCCCGGCAAAGGGAGCGTCCTCTTCGGCCGCCACTTCCACCGGCTGTTCATCCTTTACTCTTCTGGCGGGAACATTGCCGCGATCCACCGGCGAAGGCAGGTAGTCCAGGACCGCGTCCATCAGCGGCTGGATGCCGATTTCGCTTTTCGCCGAGCCTGCCAGGATAGGCACAATGTGATTGCCGACAGTCATCTGCCGAATTGTCTGTTTGAGTAAATCAATGGATGCTTCTTTGCCCTCCAGGTATACCTCGGCGAACGAATCAGAAAAGTCGGCCAGACGTTCAAACAATCTTTCGCGGTAAGCTTCCGCCTCTCCCTCCAGTTCCGCTGGCACCG
>PUNB01000159.1 GCA_003552565.1 Lentisphaerota bacterium | reverse complement strand
GGAAACACCCTGGCTGCTGCTCTCTGAATGATTATCTTTATTCATAATTGAAACCTTATAGACAATAGGATGAGGAATAAATGTGCATTATAATCAGTGGCTAAAAAAAGACGAAGTCTCACATAAGCCCGACCGCCGGCGCAAGGCGCCTGATACCCCGTAGAAGAAACAGGGAACACTAATAATGAATTTTGAATTCTGAATTCTGAATGTTGAGATTCGGACAGACCAGACAGTTCCACTTCAAAATTCATCATTCAATATTCAACATTCAGAATTGTGTTTCATACAAGCCCGACCGCCGGCGCGATGCACGCCGGATACCCTGAGGGAGAGACTTGGTTACGGGCAATACATTTTTTTGTGTTTTTCGTGGCTAAAAAAAGACGAAGTCTCACATAAGCCCGACCGCCTGTGTCCCTGACACCTGAACACTGAAACCGCGAGTCTCATAAAAGCGTCCGCAATGACAAAGTGCTCCAGCACGTCAGCCAGTGCGCATAACCAGGACAAATTCGACATTTCCCTTGGGCCCGCGGATCGGAGACTCTACCACTCCCTCCTGCCGCCAGTGAAAACTGGACTCGGCGAATGCAGCTATTTCCCGCACGCAACGCTCTCTTACTTCGACATCTTTGACCACTCCGCCTCTGCTGATTTCTTCCCTGCGCGCCTCGAACTGCGGCTTGATCAAAAGAAAGACCCAAGCCTGCGCCGCCAGCAATGGCGCCGCCGCCGGTAAAATTTTCCGCAATGAAATAAACGACACATCGGCGCACATCAGGTCAATCGCTTCCGGCACCATGGCCCCGTCCAGATAACGAGCGTTCACTCTTTCCAGGCAAATCACCCGTGGATCATTGCGCAATTTCAGATGCAGCTGGCCAAAACCGACATCCACAGCATACACCTTGGCGGCGCCGTTCCGCAAAAGTAAATCGGTGAAGCCTCCGGTTGAAGCGCCAATATCAAGTGCCGTTACACCCTGACAATCGGGCGCGAAAGTTTCCAAAGCGGGAAGCAGTTTTTCCGCCCCCCGGCTGACATACGGATAAGGTGTCAAAAGTCGCAGATCGCAATCTTCCGGCAGCATTTCACCGGGCTTAAGTACCAGACGATCTTCGCCGATTCGCACCTGCCCGGCCATGATCGCCCTTTGAGCCTGCGCCCGACTGGCGCACAAACCGCGATCCACAGTCAGTAAATCGGCGCGATTTTTTTTCATGCGCGAATCTGGCCTGAACCTTTAATGACATATTTATATGTTGTCAGCTCATCGATACCCATCGGCCCGCGAGCGTGAATCCGGTCCGTGCTGATGCCGATCTCCGCCCCCATGCCGAACTGCCCGCCATCAGTGAAGCGTGTCGAAGCATTGACATAGACCGCCGCCGAATCGACACTCTCGGTGAACAGCGAGGCGGCGGTCTTGCTCTCGGTAATAATCGCCTCGCTGTGCCCGGAGCCGTAATCGGCGATATGTTCAATAGCCTGTTCAATCGAATCAACCACCCTGACCGCCAGAATCAAGTCGAGGAATTCAGCTCCCCAATCATCTTCCCGGGCCGGTTTCGCGCTCGGCGCCAGCCGGCAGAACCCCTGATCGCCCCGCAGTTCCACTCCTTTTTCGGTCAGCTGCTCAGCAATCTTGGGAGCAAACTCGTCTGCTATGTCCTTATGTATCAGCAAGGTTTCAACGGCATTACAAACACCGGGACGCTGACACTTGGCGTTCTCGACAATCCGCGACGCCATCTGAATATCGGCTTTGGCATCCACATAAATGTGGCACACTCCTTTGTAATGCTTGATCACCGGAATGTGAGAATTCTCGACCACCGCCTTAATCAGCCCTTCTCCGCCGCGAGGGATAATCAGATCAATATACTCTTTCATTTTCAACATTTCATTCACCGCTTCGCGTTCAGTCCACGGCACCAGCTGCACCGCGTCCTTCGGCATATCACAACAACACAACCCTTCGCGCAAAGCGGAAGCAATCGCTATGTTAGAGTTTATGGATTCGGAGCCGCCGCGTAAAAAAACCGCATTGCCGGCTTTCATACATAAACCGGCGGCATCCGCCGTAACATTAGGACGCGATTCATAAATAATACCGATAACTCCTATAGGCACTCGCACCTTATTGATCTTCAAATCATTCGGGCGTATCCAAGTGGATTCCACCTTGCCCACAGGCTCAGGCAGACCGCATAACACCCGCATCCCCTTGACCATTTCCTCAATCCGCTCCGTGGTCAAGGTAAGACGGTCGATCATAGCCTGACTTAACCCCTTCTCCCGAGCCGCCGCCAAATCTTTCTCGTTCGCCTCCAGCACTTGACTGGAAGAGTCGAACAATGATTCCGCCATCGCTTCAATACATCGGCTTTTGCTGGTTCCCTGCAAAAGCGCCAGCTTGCGCGCCGCCTTTCGGGCCGCCTGCCCCATGATTCTTAGTTCCTGCTGAAAATCTATCCTGGAATCATAAGTACTCATAATAATACAGTTCTTCCTTGGTTTTAGCCTGACCTTCCATGAAAAGAGTTAGATGCCTGATTTTGTACTCACCTTATCCCGAACCTTGTCCCGCACTTTGTCTCGCACCTTGTCCCGAACCTTGTCCCGAACCTTGTCCCGAACCTTGTCTCGCACCTTGTCCCGCACTTTGTCCAGTCACAACCAAATAATCACGATGAATAACGCAATCATAGGCCGTGTATCCCAAAATGTCATTAATTTCACGACTGTGTCTGCCTTTAATCTTCTCAAGCTCATCGCTGGAATAATTACAAACTCCGCGGCCGATTTCTTCGCCGCGCGAATCCATAATTTTAACCGTATCGCCACGCAGGAAAATGCCATGACAACCGATCACTCCCCGGGGCAGAAGACTTTTTCCGCTTCGGGATTTCAGGGCCTTCTTTGCTCCGTCATCAATCTCCACTGCCCCAGTCGGCTCTGAAAAGAATGCCAGAAAACGTTTGCGACTCGGCATTCGATCCGTCTCGGCGGGCAGAAAAAGCGTACCTACATTTTCACCGGCAAAGATCCGTTCAAACACCCCGAAGTCGGTACCGTCGGCTACCCAGGCCGGCTCTCCGGCCCGAGCCAGCTTTTCCGCCGCTTCCAGCTTCGACATCATTCCCCCCGTCGAAGTGTTGCGGTCCGAGGTATCCACCGCCATTTCGCGAATCTCCCTGTCGAACTCGCGAACCAGGGAAATTCGTTCACCCCATTTGCCGTTTTTATTTACATGCAGACCGTCAATCGAGGTTAAAAAAACTGCCAGATCAGCCCGAGTCAGCATCGCCACCATGGCCGCCAAACGATCATTGTCACCAAACTTAATTTCATCCACACTGACCGAATCATTTTCATTGACGATCGGCAGTGCCTTTGCCTTCAGCAGGGTGTCTATACAGGAAGCCGTGTTCAGATGCCGCTGTCGATCCTGAACATCATCAGCACAAAGCAACACCTGGGCGCAATGAAAACCGTATTCAGCGGCCGCTTTCTGATAAAAAGCCATGAGCCGCAGCTGCCCAATGGAAGCCAGCGCCTGCAGGCGCGGCAGCTGCACCGGCCGCTGAGTAATTCCCAGCTCTTTCATGCCCGCCCCTATAGCGCCGGAGGAAACAAGCACCACTTCAACACCGCGCTGACGCAAATGGTGAACCTCACGGATTAGCGCTTCGATACGATTTTCCTCGGAAGCATCCTCAATCCCCGTTAGCAGCCGGGTACCCACCTTGATCACCACTCGACGAGTCGCGGCAATTATTTTTTTGCGATGTTCAATCGCTGAATCAATGTTATTCATCCGACTTCCTGCTTCAGATTTTCAGCTTTCAGCCCTCCGCCCTCATAAACGCCGCATGGCCGAATCCGTATGAATTAATCAGGATAGGAAAATAATTGCTTTCAAGCGGTTTGCAATCTTTTTTTTTGCGGTAATGCGTCAGTGAAGGGGGTAACTGTTCAAACTTTTAAACCGCCAATGGACGCGAATCAACAAAAAAAAAGGGACAGTTTTTCACCACCCGTCCCAGTTGCATCCTTCTTTGAAGATTGGCAAGGCCAAATGCAACGGGATAAATTCGCTTCGCTCTCTAGCGAGACCCCGTCCGGAAAGGGTTCGAGTACTGATTTTGTGCCCACCTTGTCCCGCACCTTGTCTAGGGTTTCACAAAACTCTTTTTCCCTAATTCCGAATGCTTGTATGAAACACGGTTCTTCGTACATTGTGCTTTGTTCGTCGTTATTGGCGGTTGACAATAGTCCGCCTCAGACGGAACGATAACGAAATACGATTGAGCTGACTCATACACCGTTCTCGCATGCCATGCCGTAGCCTTGGCGGAGGCAGGTCGCCAGCTATCGTTTGCCGACTAAGCGTATCCGATGAAGTTGTATCGCCCCCTGCGGGGGCTTTTTTATTCGGATACACTTAACCGACCCGCTTAACCAACAGAAATGGCAAAGTCGTAATTTTTAAAACCCGACCAAAATTCACAACTGGGGGTATTGAGGAAGCCAAAACTCCCAGCACAAAAATATTGGAAAATCACCCCGAAACTGAAACCTGAAACCCTGAAACCTGAACTCTGTCAGGAGCAAAGCATCATCCCTGAATGTGATTGAACAATTCAATATCTGTCCGGACGCAGGATGTCTCGGAAATCCAGCCCCACCCCGAGCACTTCATTGAGGGGCAGCCGGAAGTTCAAATCAAGGCGGATATTCTCGAATCGCGAACCTTGCACATCCGCCTCCACCCGAATCCAGTCGCCGATTTTTTCACTATAAACAAACGGCAGCACATCAGCGGGAGTGCCGTCCAATTGCAACTCAGCGTGCAGCAGTTCGTCCCTACGATCATTCTCCGACTCCTCAGTCCGCAGGCTCAAACGGGCCCAGTTGTATTCAAAATTCTCCAAGGCTTTTCTGGTGAGCGCCAGCTGTCCGCCAGCACGGGGATCGGTTAAACCTTCTGGTATTCTGTCTTCCAGCAGTCGAATACTGCCGCCCCTGCCCGGAGTGGAATAAAGAAAACCGTCATCCAGCCTGATTCGTCCCCGCCTGTAAAGCACCGGTATTCGTCCGTTCAGGCTTCCTTCTCCGGCGGCTTTTCCCAAGTTCAATTGATGGATTACTTCGGTCAGCGCCAGATTATCGGCGAAAATTTCGAATTCATAAACCTCCTGTTCCGGCTCCAGGGAAAGAGCATGCGTAGACAAGCGTCCTCCCGCCCAGCCAGCCCTGGCCTGCTCAATAAAAATCCGGTTATCGGCTTCCAGGCGAAATTGCAGCCGTCCATTATTAAACTGTAGATCACCCCATTCACCTTTGTCGAATCCTATCCGCTGCCTGCCCGCACCGGGTGCCGCGAAAAAGTCCGGCCATTCCAGATCCGCCTCGACCCCCTGAAAATTAATTCCCCAGTCAGCCAGCCCGAGTCCCCCTTGACGCCAGGACAGACCCAAGCCCATCTCCGGCCTGCCGTCATGCCACTGAAAATCCGCCTGAGCATCGATTTTCCCCGCTAATTCAGGTTCCACCGGTAATTCCGACATAATCCCGGCCAAACTGAAAGTGTCCGAAATCTCCCACCCCCGCACCGATGCCTGAGCCTTCAATCGGGCGCCATACTCGGGGGTAAAACGCGCTTCCGCTTCCAGTTCCGTCACCAAGCCTGGGAAAAGTTTGTCATTTCCTTGAAAACTGCCTGAAAAAGCCCAGCCGCCCGTTAACGGCATCGCCTCCAAGCTCACTCTTCCCAGACTCCGTTGACGCCAATTCATCCTGCCGATCCGCACCTCGCCATAATCAGCATCGACAAACTCATCTTCCATTTGCGAGCCTGTTATCTCATTCGGAGCTTCCGTTCCCGTCACGAGAATACCATGCAGCGGCAAACTTCCGGAAATTTCACGCAGATTTACATCGTAATCCTTAAAAACCATTTCTCCACGCTTAAAGCGCAGCTCCCGCGGGGTTTGTCTCCATCGGGAATTCGCGAGAAAATCAATTATCCCGCTGTCGCTTTCACCTTCAACAGCCGCTTCTCCGATACGCGCTTCCATAGAAGTATCTGCTGCAGCCAAGTTTATTTCAGGAAAAAGAACCTCCCACGTCGTTCCCTCCTCGGCGCCCCACTCCGCTCGAGCCTGAAACCCCTCCTGTGAAAAGGTTTCCCAACTGTTGTCACGAAGGCGCCATTCCGCCGCCTCCAAGGCGAGCATTCCACTTTCCAGGCCATAGCGTCCGGCACCATTCATCTTGAAAGATTTCCCCCGACTCTGGAAATCCACACCGCTCGTATTAAAAGACATCTTTTCCAGATCAACATCAACCTGCCAGCGTATATCCTCCCAAAAATCAGGAGAAGTCTGGAATCGCCCCTTTGCTTTGACCTCATCCAGCCGCCAGTCTTCACCCTGAATGAAAAGGCCATTCGCTTGCAGGTTTCCCTGATAATCTTCATAGTCCAGAGAAAATTCCGCTCCAGGCCCGGCCTTGTAAGAATCCCCGGCTTGAGTTCGTCTTTCACCTCCGGCCTCCACCTTGCCCAGGCCGTCAATAAAAAAGCTTCCATGACGCCATTCCCCGGCCGCGGAAACGGATTTCACCTCGAAGGGATGAAGGTGGAAATTGGCCCTGCCGATGACACCGCTCACTGCGGAAAAACCGGAAAGGGCGGGCAGGTGTTCATCCCAAAGGTCGTTAAAGCGGCCCAGCGCCAGATCAGCGCCCGCGAATTCCAGAGCCGCAGTCATCGACTGCAAATCAACCATTCCCGAAGTATTGATCTCCTGGCCGCGGGGTAAGAGTTTCACAGCGAAACAAAAAGACCGCATGTCCTCGGTCTCCGGCGCCAGCATCAGAGTGAACGGCAGACGTTCCCGCTTTCCGGCCCAAGCCAGGTTCACGGCTGAATTACGCACCTCCAGGCTGCCGAAAGAAAAAGCCGGCTCCTCCGGCTCTTCCTCCCGGCGACTGATTTTCTCCAGCACTTCCGGCGGCCAGCCGCCGGGCGGCGCGAGACCTTCAGCATCGGCTTGCAAACTCGTTTCCAGACCGCTGATCACCGCTCTTCGCAGATGCCCGCGCAACAGCTCCGCCCAGGAATAATCAAACCGCAAAGAATCAATCCGTATAAATTCCCCCTCCTCAACATCAAGCCTGACCTCGGCCAGGTCCAAGCGGGACAATGATAATCGCCGCACTTCCAGTTCCAGAGAGGAAAAACCGTATTCCCGCGCCAAACCCGGCAGCCAGCGCTCCTCCAGCAGCCGCGGAAGGGTGAACCAGAAACCGAGCGCCAGCAACAGCACCGCGCCGAGAAGGGCCGCAAGAAAGTGCAACAAATGTTTTCTGGATAATCGTCTCACTCCGGACCTGTAAGTTCCAGTCCAATTCTCTATAGAAAATGCTCTCGCGCAAGTCAATCGATCACTTTTCGCTAACCGCGGAGCGGACGATCTCCGGGTCGAAAAAGTTCAGTTCCATACCGGCGTCGACTGTCAGCACCTGACCATTGATTCCGGAGGAACGGGGACTTAAAAGATAGGTGACGACATCCGCCACTTCCTCGGTGCGTAAGGCATATCCCCGAGGTATAACCTTTTCGGCGAACAAATAGGAATCGACATAACCGGGAATACCGGCGGAAGAGGCTGTTTTCAACAGCCCGGCGCCCACGGCGTTGACCCGGCATCCGCTGCCTTTGCCGAGAGACTTGGCCAGGAAAGCCACACTGGAATTGAGGGCGGCCTTGATCGGCGCCATATAACCGTAATTATCCGCCGCCAGCCGGGTAGCCGATATTGAAATGGTCACTATCGCCGCGTCTTCGGTTAAAAAACTTTTCAGCCGATTGACAATATTCATAAGCGAGTAACAGGATATATCCATCGCCTGCAGAAAGTCCCGCTTAACCGTCTTTTCAAACGGCTGCACCCCCTGACTGTAATCAGCAAAGGCAATGGAATGAACGATGCCGTCCAGTTCCGGAGTTATTTTCTCCAGGTTCGCGGCCAGATTTTCCAGTTCTTCATCCGACTGCACGTCACACTCCAGGATCGGTCGATCAGGGAGCAGTTTTTCCACCTTATCGCGCACCTCCCGATTTCGCACCGCGTAAATCACCCGAGCACCGCATTCCTCAAGATCGCGGGCCGCGGCGTAAGCAACACTCTTCTTGTTGGCGACACCGAAAACTAAAATTGTTCGACCAGATAAACGCAGAAAGTCTGTTTCCATGATATGACCTATAACCTTTTTTGATTTCGCGGGGGGTTGTATGAGACTTGTGGTTTCAGGTTTCAGTGCACAGTCAAAAAACACTGGACAAGGTTCGGGACAAGGTGCGAGACAAGGTTTCATATGCCGCAACAAGTCTCTCCCACGGGGTATCCAGCGCCTTGCGCCGGCGGTTAAGATGGTGGCCGGAGCTTCCAGCTCCGGATTGTCCGGTGCCTCGCGCCGGCGAACGGGCTTATGTGAGACTTCGTCTTTTTTTAG
>PUNB01000106.1 GCA_003552565.1 Lentisphaerota bacterium | reverse complement strand
TCCTCCAGCGGCTCGGTTTTTTTGTCCAGTTTTTTGCGCTTGATTCAGAAATCCTCATCCTCCATAGCCTGAGAAATATTTTTCACATGTCGGCTTAAGCGATCCAGCACCGCGATATATTCTTTGAAATAGAGGGCCGCTCCAGGAGACAGGTTATGCTTCTGTGCTTTTTTCAGAAAGATCCTTTTGGCCTCAGTGCTGGCCTGACGATAATCATTTCGCGCCGTATGCAGTTCCTTGCCGCTGAGGGCGAAATCGTTTGCTTCGGGGTCAAATCCCTTTACAATCAGAGTAAGTATGTAATGTGTCTTACGGTATAGATCAAGGATGGTTTCAAAAGCTTCTTGATCCAGAGCGGCGACCTGCCGACGGAGTGAAGTTTGAGCCAGTTGCTCAATATGGTCGCCTATGCGTTCAATATCGGACATGCAGTGAAGAAGATGATGATAGAGTATAATCTGGCGACGGGAGAGATACTTTTGCGTCATCTGAAAGATATAATCCCCCATCGTCTCCTTAATATCGTCAATCACCGCCTCGTTTTTTTTGATGCCGGCCACGCACTTACGGTCATGAGTAAGCAGGATGACTCTTCCGGTCAGATTGAAACTGTTCAGGCAAATTCGGGACACTCTCCGCAGCTCGGCGATCACCGCTTTGATACCGCGTTCGGGATAATCCAGCAGATGGTAATCAAGGAAACTGGACTGCGGCATGGGAGCGCGTGGGAAAAACAGTTTGCGGATCAAGCCCGCGTAACGGTGAGTAAACGGTAAAATAACCACCGCGGCGGCCAGCATTACGGCGCTGTGCAAATTCGCCGTCTGTCGAGTCAGGTCATTGGAAATCAATGGTATAAACCAATAAAACAAGGGCTGCAGGAGAACCGCCAGCAGGACGTTGAAAAGGTTGAACAAAAGGTGGGAAAAAGCACAGCGGCGGGCTTCGACATTCGCTCCCAGGCTCCCCAGAAGAGAGGTGGCGCAGGTGCCAAGATGCGAACCGAGAACGATGGGAAAAACCTGTGAGAATTCCGTGAACACCCCGGCGCTGATCAAGGCGAAGGTAATGGCGATGGTGGCGCCGCTGCTCTGCCATACCGCGGTCAAACCGCCGGCCATTAAAATCCCGAGAAAAAGGCCTGAATAGGTATCGCCGTCGACACCGCGCAAAAATACCGCCAATGTTTCTCGATGCGGTTTTATAGCGCCGCTCATCAGATCCATACCGTGAAAAAGCAAACCGAATCCGAGCAAGGCCCGTCCCAGCGACTTTCCTTTATCAGTGGGAGCCAAAAGTGTCAATCCAAGTCCGAAAGCTATGGCCACGAAAGCATAATCTGTCAGCTGCAGAGAAATAACCTGCATTGACAAGGTGGTGCCGAAATTAGCCCCCAGCATTGGCGCGATCGACTGCTCCAGAGTCATGAGCCCGGCGTTGACGAACCCCACCAGCATAACAGAACCGGCACTGCTGTGGATGGTGGTTCCCAGGCCGGTGCCCAGAAGGAAGCCGCCGGAAGCTGTGCGGGTGGTGCGGCCCAGCAGTTTCTGCAGGCCGGCTCCGACCGCCTGGCGTAATCCTTCGGTCATGATATTCATTCCGAAAATGAACAATGCCAGCCCGCCGAGAACCGTGAAAATAATGAAAAAAAGCTGCATTTGGATTAATTGCTTATTCGATATGTTATTAGAATATCATCCGAAACCAGCGGGAGCATGGGTGCGATACCTTTTCGAGTGGGGTCTAGTTAGACCCCATGCGGAAAGGGGTCGGAAACCAGATTAAGGCGAAAGATCAGGGCAAAAGATTAAGAGGCGCACCCGTCTTTTCCTAATCTTTCCTCATAATCTTTCGCCCTAATCCATAAAAATGTCAAGTCTCACATAAGCCCGACTTCCGGCGCAAAACGCCTGATACCTCGTAGAAGAAACAGGGAACACTAATAATGAATTTTGAATTCTGAATGTTGAGTTTCGAACAGACCAGACAGTTCCACTTCAAAATTCATCATTCAATATTCAACATTCAGAATTGTGTTTCATACAAGCCCGACTTCCGGCGCAAAACGCTGGATACCCCGAGGGAGAGACTTGATTACGGGCAATACATCTGGAGCGCCCGCGTCCTCGCGGGCATTAAGGGGTGCCCACAAAGACACGGGCCCTGTTTTGGCTCGCGGGGACCTGGCCACTCTTCGTGTGGCTCAGGCAAGCTGCTCGCCCTCCATTATATGGCCGCGAGGACCTGACACACTTTCAAAAATTCCATAACGGCAGCGATATGAAATCAGAGTTACGGCCAAGTGATCAGGCAGGCTGCGGCCGCTCCATTTTTTTTGTGACTTCCGGATTACGTTTTTCTCGTTGTATATTAACTGAACCAATGTACAGTAAACAGACTAAATCATAATCTCTCTCCTGTTCCTTGCGGAAACAATCAGCATATCGATAATTATGGAGGCACGGATAATGGATACAAAAGTAAACTATATGGGACTGGAACTGGAGCATCCCGTTGTAGTCGGCGCCAGCCCATTGACCATGGACGCGCCGTCCATTCAGGAATGCGCCAAAGCCGGCGCCGCGGCGGTGGTGATGAAATCCCTTTTCGAAGAACAGGTGCGAAAAGATACCGCGATTCTAAGCCAGTCCCTGTTGAAGGAAGAAAACATGCATACGGAGGTATTCGATTATTTACAGGCCCAGGTCGGGATGCGCTACGGAACGCTTGATTATCTAGAGAATATTCGTCAGGCAAAAGCGAGTGTGAACATTCCAATAATCGCCAGCCTCAATTGTGTGTCAACGGAAAACTGGGCCGATATGGCTCGCGAACTGGAGGCGGCGGGAGCTTCGGCTCTGGAACTGAATCTGGGCTTTGTCTCTTCAATGAAAGATGCAAACGGCCGTCAAGTTGAAGAAAGACTGGAGAAAATTGTCCGCTGCGCCCGCGAGGCTGTCAGCCTGCCGCTGGCGGTGAAGCTGCCGAATCATTTCACTTGTCTGCAGGAAATGCTGCAACGCTGCGCGGCGGCCGGCGCGGACGGCCTGGTTCTGTTCAATCGTTTCTGGACACCGGAGATTGACATAGAAGATGAAAGTTTTTCCTTTCCTACGGGGTATAGTTCTCCTCAGGAGCTGCAGCCGGTGCTGCGGGATATTTCCTTGGTTGCCGGCAGGCTTCGAACCAATATCTGCGCCAACACAGGAGTTTATTCAGGCGCGGATGTTGTGCGGGCTCTTCTAGCTGGAGCGGATTGTGTCCAAATGGTCAGCTCTCCTTTACAATATGGCCGAGAGAAAATTGCCGAAACGCACCAGGAACTGAACGGCTGGATGAGGAAACACGGTTATGAAAAAATCAGTGATTTTCGCGGTAAACTGAGCCAGGTTAATCAGCCGGGGATGGACTTGACCAGTCGCGAGCTGTACATGGACTGGCTCGGAACAAAAGCGGAAGAACAGACCTAAAAAAGCCGATGAGACGAAAGTGATATCTCCGCGATATCTAACTTTGAAGCCTTGCGGCTCCGTTGCGTATGTATAGTCAGAGATTCAAATACCTTCCGCCTCACCGACAGAATTCAACATAATCCATACACTCGATTTTGCAAATGGATTTTTATGCTTAAAATGCAAAATCATCCGCACCCGATACCGAATCACGACACCGGGCACGGATTTCCGGTTGACCCAGCAGCCAATCGATTACAGAGGCTTGCTGTTTTGCCGGATTTCAGACAGGCTGCCGGCGCTGCCGAGTTTTTCATTTTTATCGGCAATGAATTTTGCGTACTCAGCCATGAAGACTTTGCCCGGTTTACGCAGATCGAAGTTTTCCGGATGCTCCATGAAATGCTCCCTATGCACCCGGGTCCAGACCAAGCGCCCGTCTGTATCAATATTGACTTTGGTTACACCCATTTTCGCGGCATCCTTGAACTGCTTGTCATCGACTCCCTTGGCCCCCTGGAGGTTGCCGCCGGCTCGATTGATGCGCTCGACCTCATCCTGGGGCACTGAACTGCTGCCGTGCATCACCAGCGGGAAGTTCGGCAGATTCTTTTGAATTTCCTGGAGCACTTCAAAGTGCAGCCCCTGAGTGCCGCTGAACTTAAAAGCGCCGTGACTAGTGCCGATGGCACAGGCCAAAGAATCGCAACCGGAGCGCTCAACAAATTCGCGAGCTGTGTTCGGATCGGTTAATTTGGCATCAGCTTCGCTTACGGAAATATCTTCTTCAACACCGCCCAGCTGCCCGAGTTCGGCTTCAACCGCAATGCCCTTGGCGTGGGCGGCGTCCACCACACGACGGGTGATGGCGATATTTTCTTCAAAATCCTCATGGCTGGCATCGATCATGACCGAGCTGTAGAAGCCGCTCTCGATGCAGTCGTAGCAGGTTTCTTCGTCACCATGATCAAGATGCACGGCGAAGACCGCGTCAGGAAAAACCTGTTCAGCGGAACGGATCAGGCCTTCCAGCATGGTTTTGTGGGTATAGCTGCGGGCGCCCTTGCTGATCTGAATAATAAAAGGCGCCTGACTGTCCAGACAGCCCTGAAACAGGCCCATGGTCTGCTCCAGATTGTTGATGTTGTAGGCTCCGACAGCGAACTTGCCGTAGGCGGTTTTGAAAATGTCATTGGTGGATACGATCATTGGCGTAATACTCCTTAAGTTAAGTTTGAAACTTTTTCCTCGAACAATTTGTCAACTAGACTGTAAACCAGACTGTAAAATAATTTTTGTCGAGCTTGCCGAATTCACAAAAGCCATTACTATAATGGCGTTGACGAAAATTTATACCCGAAAACATATTTTTTAAGTATTTCAATTTAATATAGAGGTTGACACATGCGTTTCCAATGTCGAAACTGTATGAGTGTGGTGGCCATTGAAGACAGCGAGATGGGGCAGCCGGTCGCCTGCGGCAATTGCGGGAAAGTGGTTGTGGTGCCGACGGAGCGGCTTGGCATGGGCGCCGTTATAGGGGATTTTGTGATTGAACGATTTCTCGGCAGCGGCGGCCTGGCCACGGTTTACCTGGCTCATCAATTATCGCTGGACCGGCCGGCCGCTTTGAAGATACTGCACAACAAGTATGCTCAAGACCAAAGTTTTATCCAGGACTTTATTCACGAAGCCCGGGCGGCGGCGCAGTTGAACCATGCGAACATCGTTCAGGCTTACGCCGTGGGTGAAGAAGATAATATCTATTTTTTCGCTATGGAGTACGTTCAGGGCAACACACTGAAGAACGTGCTTCTGCACAGCGGTCGTTTTGTGGTTGATCAGGCTTTACGGATTGTGCAGGAAATCGGCACGGCTCTGGACTTTGCCTGGAACAATAAACAGCTTGTTCACAGGGACATCAAGCCGGATAACATTATTGTAACGGAAAATCGCAAAGTAAAACTGGCGGACCTAGGTCTAGCCCGGGTTCGGGACGACATTCTTGAGGATCACAGCGGGGAAATTTTCGGCACGCCGCAATATGTCGCTCCGGAACAGCTTCTGGGATTTCCAGCTGACAACCGCTCGGATATCTACAGTTTAGGCGCCACTTTTTACCACTTGGTCACCGGCCAGTGCCCATTCAAAGGCAAAACGCCGGCGGAAACTGCCTATAAACATATTTCCGAAAATCTCCCCTCTCCTAAAGAATTGGCGCCTGATTTGCCGGATCAGGTTGTTCAGGTTATTCGTTCAATGATGGCTAAACGTCCCGGTCATCGCTATCAGACGGCGAAAGAACTGGTTGATGACCTGGAACTGGTAAAGAAAGGTGAGTTTCCTGAGCGCTGTACACTGAAATCATTTGAAACTCCGATCGATATCAACAACCTGGACCAGGAGATGGCGGCCACCGTCACACCTGAAGATGAAGAAGAAATCGCCAGCTTGAAGAAGCGCCGCCAGATTTCCCGGCAGGCGCAGGAGTGGGCGAATCGTTCCACGAGCGTCAAATCAGCTTCCGGGCGAACCGGAACCAAAGTAAAAAGCAAACGCCAGAAAGAAAATAGCAAAGAAAAAGAAAACGACAAACCTCAAACACCCTCTGGCCGCGATGATTCCTCAACTCCCCCCAAAGCCGCTGTGGTCTCCTCACCCGCGGGGCATGCCGGTGGAACCGCAGCCTCTTCCGGAGGCAGTCAACCGCAGGAGAGGGATCAGAACGCGAGTTCATCTTCTCGTCGACAAATTAAAATCAGCGGCGGCAGCACCCGCGTCCCCGGGAAAAGCGGCGGAAAGCGCTCTTACCAAAGCCAGAAAGCAAAAAAGAGGGCTAAAAGTAAAAAGAAAAGCGGCTCCGGCAAAGCAATTCTGACGGCGCTCATAGTCTTATTAGTTTTCATTGTCGGAGGTTCGATATATTTTATACTTCAGCTCATACCGCCGACGGAACCGCGCTTTGACCTGAGCCCAGAAGAAACCCTGAGGCTGGAGAATCTGGAGGAAAGGCTTGAAGAAAAAGAAGGCAGGGAGGCCTTAGCCTTGCTCCGAGGCGGCATCGAGGCTTTCTCGGATTACCCGGAGACCCAGGAATATCTCCATTCTCTGGCCGCTCCGTTAATTGAAGAAGAAGCCAGGGTTCGGCGGGCCGAATTTCGGCAGCGCGAAATGGATCGCTGGAATGAGCGCTCCGAAGAACTTATTGCGCAGGCCGAGGAAGAACGCCGCCGCCGGGAAGAAGAAGAAGAACGCCGCCGCCGGGAAGCAGAAGAACGCCGCCGCCGGGAAGCAGAAGAACGCCGCCGGGAAGAAGAGCTGGCGGAATTGCGCGAGCGACAGGAAGAACTGCGCCGATTAACAATACAAGAGAGCCGGAAGCATAATTTCAGGGAGGCGCGTATTGAATATTCAGTAATGGCTCGTTCGGACGAGGATGAATTCAGCCAATGGGCTGAAAACCAAAGAGAAATGCTGGAACAGGCGCAAAAAGCTTTGAACACCTTCCGCAACACCGGGGATGAACTGGAAGGTATGAGGTTTGTTCCGCCAGGTGAATTCCGTCCAGCTCGAATCGCCTCGATCAGCCGTTCGACAATCACCTCTTTTTATATTGATCCGGTTTATGAAGGGGGCCGTCAGGTAGGAGAAGAACGTCGTACCGTGCGGACGAGGATTGATGAATTGTCAACGGAACGGCTGGTTACTCTGATTGAGGAGGCCTGGATTCACCAAGGCGGCTATGATCAGAGCGAGCTGGATTTAATGATCGGCTCTTTTTTGTTGGCCCGCGGAGAGAACCTGGACCAAGCCCAGTCCCGTCTGGAGGACGCGGGTGGCCGCTTGGCGCGAGCCTTGCTGGAAGAACTCGAGGAAGTGCGGAAAGTAGTTGATTAACCCTGGAAGAGCAGATTCTGATATTCGGCGGGCACCCGGGAAAGTCAGGCTCCACATGCGAATTGTTCATTTCTCCGATATACATTTTGGTTTATGGCCGGAAAGGTTCATACAGGCGCTGTTTGACAAACGAATTCTAGGGCTGCTGAATTACGGTTTACGAAGGCGCAGACAAGCGCATCGCTACTCTCTGAAACTGGCTTTACAGCGGATAATAGAACTGCAGCCGCGACTGGTTGTCTGCACCGGTGATGTGACCAGCATCAGCTCCGAAAGAGAGTTCGCCAAAGCCTCGAAGGCACTGGCTCCCCTGCTCGACAGCAGCGATTTTGATTTTATCTATCTGCCAGGCAATCACGACCACTATGTGAAAGATCAACACTGCCAGAAAGCGTTCCGACGAGCTTTTGAAGAACTTAACTCAGGGCGGTGGAAATTAACGGATTTACCGGCGATTTATGACGGGGGCAGTTATCAGATGGCAGTCTGCGATGAATGCCGTCCCACCAATATTTTTCTGTCCTCCGGCTATCTTGACCCCGCTTTAGAGCGATATCTCAAACAATGGCTGGAAAATCCCTCGCCTGGAGTGAAGCGCATCCTGGCCGGACACTATCCGACCCGAGATGGAGGCGGTCGACCTCTGTCCAGGCGCCGTCGCCTCAATAACGCGGAGGTTATTCGTCAAGCGCTGAAATCCGGTCACTTGGATGCTTATTTATGCGGCCATATCCATCAGCCTTTTTTGCACCGGGAAGAATCCGGCGGGCTTGAGGTGTGCGCTGGAGCTCTGACTTGGAACGGCATGATTAACGTGCTCGACCTGCCGGCCGACAGCCGGCAGCCGATAGAACAGTTCTGGGAACCGGTGGAGACCTCACTGACAGATTAATACTCTGACTGGGGCTGAAGACGAGGGGTATGGTTTATGTGAGACTCGCGGTTTCAGGTGTCAGGCCTTGTCCCAAATTTTGTCCAGTGTTTTTTGACTTTGGAATCAGGTGCGAGACAAGGTGCGAGACAAGGTTTCATATGCCGCAACAAGTCTCACCCTCCGGGTATCAGGCGCATCGCGCCGGCGGTCGGGCTTGTATGAAACTCAATATTCAGAATTCAAGATTCAATATTAGTATTATTAAGAACTGAAAAGAAAGAGGGTTTACCAATGAAATATTTTCTCG
>PUNB01000254.1 GCA_003552565.1 Lentisphaerota bacterium | reverse complement strand
GTGTTGTCTTTTTGCGGCATAAAAAAGTAAAAATACATTGTGGTTGTTTATGTTGCTGCTCTCAGGGTGCGCAACTCGTCCTCCGACCTCTTTTTCCCATGTTCAAGAGGCTGAGTGGAATATTATCGAAACAGATGACTCATTGGATTATCCCGAGGCATGGGAACAGGTTTTCATGTACCTAAGCAAAGAGTTTGATATTGATAAAGCCCTAAGAAACGAGGGCTATCTTCGTACCGGCTGGCTTTACACTTGGTCTGAGGATATATCAGTACGATACAGGGTTAGAGTCAGTGTACAGTTTTTGCCGGAAAGAGATCATTTTCGATTTCGCTCTGAAGCACACTATTTTAACGGTACGACATGGGTTCCCGGAACAGACATGCGTTTAGTATCCACTTTGCGTACTGATTTAATGGGGCTGGTTGGTCGCCAAACCAGATGATTGGTTCTTTAGAAATCCGGAGCGAATGAGGCCGGATCCAGCTTTTCCGGCAGTCGTGGGGAAGCATCAAGCTGCATATCAGCGACTCGCGCCTGTTTTAATTCATGCCACCCGAGGCCGGCGATCATGGCGGCGTTGTCGGTGCAGTAACGTGCGGAAGCAACAATAAAGTTGAGACCCAGCTTTTCACTTTCCCGACCAATCTTCTGGCGCAATTGATGATTGCAGGCAACACCGCCGCAGAGCAGGATGGAGGCAGCTTGATGGTGGTGCGCAGCAGCCGCGGTTTTAACTGTCAAGGCATCGGTTATAGCGGCTTGATAAGAAGCGCATAGATTGGTGACAATTTCCGGGGAGAGTGGCTGAGAGTGCTTTTTTAATTCATAAAGCAAAGCGGTTTTCACGCCGCTGAAGCTGAAGTTGAAACGGTCTTTCTCGGGTACGGCTTTGCCGGAACCGCCGCAAAGACCGCGCGGAAAACGATATTTCTTCGGATCGCCCTCCTGACTATTCCTTTCTATCATAACTCCGCCGGGATAGCCAAGCCCAAGAAGTTTGGCGCCTTTATCGAATGCCTCGCCGGCCGCGTCATCGACAGTGCGGCCGATGATTCGACAGGTTCCATCAGCGGTGATCAAGGCCAGACTGGTGTGTCCGCCGGAAACAACTAGAGCCAGGATGGGAAAGTTATTTCGCTGAAGAAGGTCCGGATGTTCAAGAAAGCAGCTGTAAACATGCGCGGTAAAATGATTCACACCGATTAAGGGGATACCGCCGGCAAGAGACAGTCCTTTGGCGTAATTCAGGCCGACCAGCAGCGCCGGAACCAAACCGGGCGCGTGAGTTACGGCCACACCGTCCAGTTCCCCGCTGGACAAGCCGCTTTCATTAAGAGCGGAAAGCACCAATGGATCAATATTGCGCAGATGTTCCCGGGCCGCCAGTTCCGGCACCACTCCGCCGTACTCAGAATGCAGTTTCACCTGCGAGGAAACAAGGCTGGAGCGGACATCACAGCCATCCGCCACCACCGCCGCGGCGGTTTCATCGCAACTCGTTTCAATGCCGAGAATGTTCATTATTCCGCCGCGGCTGTCTGTTTTTCTTTTATCTTCTCCTGAAGTGTTTCCAGAGCCTTGGCTAGCTGCGGGTCCGCTTCCACTTCCAGTTCTCTTTGTTCCTCCTCGGCCTGACGGCGCTTGTCACGCACCTCCCGCAATTGCGAGGAGGACAGTTCGATCTTGATGTCGGGCTCAATTCCCTGTTCATGAATAAGCCTGTTTTCGGGTGTGTAATAATGAGCCGTGGTCAGTCGGAGAGCATGGTTGTCGGGCAGATTAATCACACTTTGCACAGAACCTTTTCCAAAAGAGGTGTCACCAATCAGCACTGCTCTGCCGTGATCGCTTAAAGCGCCGGCCATGATTTCCGAACCACTGGCCGAACCCCGGTTGATCAGAACCGCCAATGGAATATCCAGATGACGCCTGAGCCTGACGGTTTTATGCTCCCG
This sequence comes from Lentisphaerota bacterium, assembly GCA_003552565.1. Lineage (GTDB taxonomy): Bacteria > Verrucomicrobiota > Lentisphaeria > Oligosphaerales > PUNB01 > PUNB01. The sequence continues at coordinate 6,619 of PUNB01000254.1, read as the reverse complement.
GGCCTGAGCCGGCCGTCTGCCTTCAGTGGACACCACCAGCTGTCCGGGTTCTAGAAAATGACTGGCGGCCCGGACCGCGGCGGTCAACAGGCCGCCGGGGTTGTTGCGCAGGTCGATAACCAGAGCCTGCATGCCTTGTTCACTCAACTGCTCCAATATTTCTTCAAGGTTGTCAGAAGTGGTTTCATCAAACTGAGTTATGCGCAGGTAGGCGATTGAATCATCCAGCATTCTCTCATCTTTAACACTGCTGACTTCAATTATGGCTCTCTCGATTTCCACGATGATGGTTTCTTCGGTTTCCGGACGGAATATTTCCAGTTCGACCTTCGTGCCCGGGTCGCCCTTTATGCGGCTCACCGCTTCACGCAATGTCATTCCATCACTTTTTTCCTGGTCTATTTGAGTTATCTGATCGCCGGCCTGGATGCCGGCTTCTTCGGCTGGAGTGTCGTCTATGGGACTGACCACGGTTAACACGCCATCGCGCATGGAGACAATAAGCCCGACCCCGCCGAACTTTCCCTCGGTGGATTCAATCATGTCCTGATATTCCCGCGGTTCGAGAAAGGCGCTGTAAGGGTCCAGTTCGGAAAGCATGCCGCGAAGAGCATGGTTGATCAGAGTCTCATAATCGGTCTCATCCGGTTCAACGTAATTCTGGCGGATAAGCATCATTACCCGCATCATGGTGCTGAGCCGGCGTAGAGCTTCTTCGTCGTTGTCTTTATTAGTTTCCCGAGAATAGACCGCGGCGCCGACGATGAAATTAATCAGCAGTCCGACACCCAGCAGGGTCATCATTAACTTATGTTTGTAATTCATCTGTAATATCTTTTTGGATCTTTCCCAAACGAATGGGTTGCTAATAGTTTTTTTCTTCGATTTTGTGGTTAACAGCTTGGTGCCAGGTTTCAGGTGTCAGGGCATTCACAGTTCGACAATCTTGAATTTTATTCGCACGAACAAATAAAAACTTAAACTGGGAGTATCGATAAAACCAAAACTCCCGTCACAAAAACATTGGAAAAATCTCTCGTTTCCCCGAGTTATGGGATGATTTTCGCTTTTTTGTGCTCAGGAGTTCGGATTTTTCGATACCCCCAGTTAAGACTTTTGATCGGGTTGTGCTCAAATGTGTGTCCCCTTGTCTCGCACCTTGTCGAGTCGTTGTTTAGTTTTGAGAAGGCACTTGGATCCGCCTGAGGCGGACGAGACAAGGTGCGGGACAAAGTGTAGTAACGCATCCCATGGGTCGCTTGTGAATGTGAATTAAAACAAGCTACCAACTAAATTTGAGAAAGTACCTTTCATGTTTTAGTCGGCGAAGGCCGAATTTGCATGAATTCTACCCAGCAGCCATTCCGGCAGCCGGTCAATAGAGATTCGATCCTGCGTCATTTGATCTCGATCACGAACCGTTACGGCCTGGTCGTTTTCCGAGTCGAAATCATAAGTGACACAATAAGGCGTACCGATTTCATCCTGCCGCCGATAACGTTTACCGATACTGCCGCCGTCGTCGTATTCAGCCCGGCAGAAAGTTCGCAGTTTCTGATAAATTCGGGCTGCCGGCTCAGCCAGCTTTTTGGATAGAGGCAACACTGCCGTCTGCACCGGCGCCGCGCATGGCGGCAGACGAAGGATGACTCGGACATCCTCTTTCTTGCCTTCTTTCCGGGTTTCCGCCTGATCTTCGGCGTAGCCGTTGGCCAGAAGCATCAGGCAAATACGATCTAACCCGCAGGAGGTTTCGACAACCGTAGGCAGAAAGCGTTCCCCGGTTTCCTGATCCAGGTAGCGCAGATCGCGGCCGGAATATTCCTGATGCCTGCTTAAGTCCCAGGTGCCGCGGTGATGAATTCCTTCAATTTCTCCCCAGCCGAAAGGAAAGGCGAATTCAATATCCATCGCGGCCTTGGCGTAATGGGCTAAATTTTCATGGTCGCTTACCTGGAGTTTCGCCGCCGGTATTCCTAATGTTTGAGTGTAAAAGTTCCAGCGCTGCTGACGCCAGTATTCGTACCATTGCATGGCCTTGTCGTCGCGACAGAAAAATTCCATTTCCAGCTGAGTGAATTCTCTGGACCTGAAGGTGAAAAAACGGGGATTGATTTCATTACGGAAGGCTTTACCCGACTGAGCAATACCGAAAGGGAGTTTCTGTCGGCAGGTCTGGCGAATCAGCTCATAGTCAACGAATATCGGCTGACAGGTTTCTGCTCGCAGGTAGGCGGCGTGGTCTTCATCAAAAACCGGGCCGACAAATGTCTTCATCATCAAATTGAATTCCCTGGGGTCAGTCAGCTGGTTTGAGCCGCAGGCGGAACATTTGCTCGGATCTTCCATCTGGTCCAGGCGGTAGCGTTTCTTGCATTCGCGGCAGTCCACCATCTGGTCTGAAAACTGTTCGAGGTGGCCGGAAGCTTCCCAGATGCGCGGATGGCATATAATGGTCGAGTCCAGGCCCTCAATGTTTTCACGGTCTTCCACCATCTCCTTCCACCAGAGCTGCTCAACCGCCCGGCGCAAAGTGACACCATAACCGCCGTAGTCCCAGAAGCCGTTGATACCGCCGTAAATATCCGAACTTTGAAAAATAAAGCCGCGGCGTTTGCACAGCGAGACGATTTTTTCCATGATTTCCTGAGAAGATTCCTGTGTCATATTATTCAATCACCTTTATCCGTTTATAATTTTTAATTTGTCGCGCTTTGTGGTCGTCTTTCATATCCAATACTGATTAAGCAGGTGGTTTAAGCGTAATCAAGTAAGGTTGGGCTTAAGTGTTCGATTAAGTGTTTAAGTGTCATGGTCTCCACGCCTCTCTTCTGAACACTTCGTCGCACTATTCGTTCCACCCTTCGTCTCACCCTTAGGCGGTTACGCTTAAACCAAAAGCACAAATATACACAAAATATATAACCTCGGAACCCCGGAACTTCCGAGCTTCGGAACCTCCTGCTTCAGGTTTCAGCCCTCATGAAAGACGCATGGCCGAATTCGCATGAATTAATCAGGCTATAGAGCCTTGTTGTTTATCACCCCGGCTCCATCCGCGGCGCGACACACGAAGGTCGGCAGCTCCCGCTCGGTTCGGGTGCGCCAGGCGGTTTGCAGGCGACGAGTGAAATTTTCCACCTCGTTTTCCTGTACCAGATGCACGGTGATACCGCCGAAGCCGCCGCCACTCAGTCGGGCGCCGATAATGCCGGGTAAACTTTTGCCCAGCTCCACCAGGGTATCCAGTTCAGGACAGCTGTTCTCAAAATTATACCTGGAACTGTCATGAGAGTCGAAAAGAAGCTGACCGAAGACACTGACTTCCCCTGCCCGCAGAGCTTCAACACCCTTAAGAACCCGTTCATTTTCCTGTACTACATGCAGTGCTCTTCGATAAGCGTTCAGCGGCAGCCGGGAACGATTTTCCTCCAGCATCCGGACGTTGACATCCCGGAGAGAACCGATACCGCTGTCTGTTTCAGCCAGTATTTGCACAGCCTCTTCGCAATCCGCCCGCCGCTGGTTGTAAGTGCCGGTCAGATCATGCTTAACTCCGGAGTCGGCGATCACCATGGCGACATCCGTCGGCAGGTGGATGTTCCCTATCTCAAGACTCCGGAAATCACTATAGACTAAGCAATCTTCTTTCCCGTGCATGGATGATATCTGATCCAGCAGCCCGGTGTTGGCGCCGACATAATCATTTTCGCATGCTTGGCCGCAACGCGCCAGGTCGAGCTTTGACAGTTGGCCGCCGGTCATTTCACTTAGAGCCAGACCGCTGGCCATTTCCAGAGCCGCCGAGCTGCTCATGCCGGCGGACAAAGGAACCGTGCTGTAAAGCAGACCGTTGAAAGGCGGCACGGTGATACCGCGGTTGCGCAGCTGAACAACCATTCCCTTGATGTAGTTTATCCACTCTCCGGGGCGGGGATTTTCAAGCTCACTGAGCCGGAACCGCACATTCTCTTCGCGGCAGGCATCAGAGACAGTACACAGGTCATCGTCATTGTTTTCAGCCGGAGCCGCCAGAAAAAAAGCCGCCCTGTCAACCGCGGCACTGAGAACCAGTCCCTGATTATAGTCCGTGTGATTGCCCAGAATCTCCACCCGTCCCGGCGCCCGGGCGATGCAGCGGGGAGATGTTTCGTGGTAATCTTTGAATAACCCTTGCAGTTCCTGTATTAATTTCATTTCAACGGCTGTTTTTTTGGATGAAAAGGAGTGGCCTAATTTAACAAATTCAGGGGTCTGTCAATGGCCTTGGAGGATATACTATAATGGATAAATATGATAAAATCGAATTTCAGTGATTCTTGCCTGTTTTACTGAATTTTCTGTGTGGCGAACCTGAAATATACCTTTCAAGGCTTTTTCCGCCACGTTCAGCTACGTTTAGGGAACTGATTTATAGAACGCTTCAAGTTGATAAACATTTCCGTATTCGTTATTATACTACAAAAAAAGTCCATCACCGCTTGACACCGCTAAAACTATATTTACCTTACTGGCTCACGAGGAAATTTAAAATGCAAATCTTACACACAACACCAAACAAGAAGGAATCGACGATGGACTTTGATCCTGAACCTCCAAGTTGTTGTTTCGTCGTACATTCTTTAACTCGCAACCGCTCCGGTTCGAGGGCTTGTGTGGCTTACCTTCCGAATCATCCCGGCGCAAGGCCCAAAACGGCCTGACGCGTCACCTCGGAGGTCTGTCCGGCTCTTGAGCTGGACAAACCATGCCGCCTGTGTAGAAAATGACACGCGGTTTTTCGAGGTGAATTCATGTCTCTTCATTATTTTATCCTGCGGGCAGCCGTCGCGCTTCTGCTCGGAATCCTCATCGGTGTCGAGCGGCAGTGGCGTCAGCGCCACGCCGGCATTCGCACCTACAGCCTGGTCGCGCTAGGTTCGGCTATGTTCGTAATGCTCGCTATTTACTCGGGCGACGACGCCAGCCCTTCCCGTATTCCCGCCCAAATTGTCTCCGGCATCGGCTTCATTGGAGCCGGTGTCAAAAGAAAGGGTAGAAAAAATGAACAACAACTACGAAAATCTTGCAACTGAACTGATGGAACTGGTGCGCGAGCAGGACATGGCCAAGGCCAAAAGTATACTGCGTGACACCCCGCCGTCGGAGATCGTTCAATTACTGATCGCCTGCGAGGATCAGCACATGGCTGTGATTTTCAGGCTGCTGGACAAGGATGCCGCGCTGGAGGTATTCGAGCTGCTCGACCCGCCGGCCCAGGCGGTATTGATCGAATCGTTCACCAGCCAGGAGGCTCTCGGAATGATCGAGGACCTTGATCCCGATGAGCTGGTGCGGCTGCTTGACGAACTGCCGGCCAAGGTCGCCAAACGGCTGATGGGCTCTCTGCCCAAGGAGCGGAGAGCTGAGGCTTCGCGGCTGATGGGCTATGCCGACGGCACGGTCGGGCGTCTGATGTCGCCCGCCGCCGTCACGGTGCGGCGCACAGACACAGCGGCGGAAGCGACCGCAGCCTTGCGCAACGCCACAAAAGATCGCGACGAGCCGATTACGCATGTCTATGTCGTCGACGACAAGCGCGTCTTTCTCGGCTCCGTCCCCCTCAGCGTGGTGGTCGCGGCCAGTCCGGACACACCCATGAGCAAGCTGCTGGTCAAACAGGATCACGTAACCCTGCTGACCGGACAGGATCAGGAAAAGGCGGCGCGGCTGATGAAGCGTCTGGACGCGCTGGAGCTGCCGGTGCTGGACTCCGAGCGGCGGCTGGTCGGCATTCTGACGGCCACCGACGCCATGGATATCATCCAGGAAGAGGTGACCGATGATCTTTACGACAAGGTCGGCCTGCTTGATCTGACCAACCGCGAATCCGACCGCAGTTTCAACCTCATTCACGGCGGATTCTGGCATGTTTTCAAAGTGCGGGTGCCTTTCCTGCTGGTGACACTGGCCGGCGGCATGCTGGCCGGCTTGGTGATCGACGCCTTCGAGGAAGTGCTTGAAGCACTGGTGGTGACGGCGATATTCATCCCCGTCATCATGGACATGGGCGGCAATGTCGGCACCCAGTCCTCGACCATTTTCACCCGCGGAGTGGTGCTGGGACACATTGAGACGAAGCGTTTTTTTAAGCAGTGGCTGCGGGAAGCCATGCACGGGCTGGGGATGGGGGTCATCCTCGGCGCGTTCGGCGGCTTGATCGCCTACCTCTGGCAGGGGTTGCCGGGTCTGGGAATGGCGATTGGCCTCGCTCTCGGAGCCGTGATCTTCCTGGGCACCGCCCTTGGCTTCGCAGTACCGTATGTGCTGCTGAAGCTCGGCTTTGACCAGGCGGCCGGCTCTGATCCGTTCATCACAACGATCAAGGACGTGCTCGCCCTGGTCATTTATTTCCTCCTCGTAAGGGCCTTCATGCCAGGAATTGTCGAAGCGGTTGAAGTCGCCGAGGCGATTCTTTGAAAGTAAACTGATAAAAACTGGAATGAGCTGACGATAGGGGCGGCCTGCCTTCGCCAGAGGCTACGGCATGGCATGTGAGAGCGGATTACGATCCGCCTCTTCGCCCCCTGTCGTCTTGTATGAGACATCGTGGTTTCAGGTTTCAGTGTTCAGGTGACTT